>NZ_JBNNHG010000001.1:0-98669 GCF_050268705.1 Stenotrophomonas sp. NPDC077659
AGTGCCGGCCGCTGGCCGGCAACCTGGTTCACCGTGATGCCGGCCAGCGGCCGGCACTACCCAACCCGCAATGCCGATGCGGTGCCGACCAACGGTCGGCACCCACCATCATCAGGGGTCAGACCTGCGCCGCACCCGGCGTGGCGTACAACCGGCTGGGACTATCCACGTTCGGCAGCTGGACCACCCCACGTTCCTGCATGCCCAGCCCCAACAGGATGCGCCCGGAAGCCACATTGTCCAGGTCGGTGATGCCGTAGAGATCATCGATGCCCAGCTCCGCACGCGCATGCGCGAACACCGCCCGCGCCGCCTCGCTGGCGTAGCCGTGCCCGGCGAACGCCGACAGCACCGCGTAGCCGATATCCGGCCCCGGCAGGCCATCGCGCCGCACCAGGCCTGCATTGCCCAGCCAGGCACCATCGGCCAGCCGTTCAATCGCGTACATGCCGAACCCGTTCAACGCATAGCTGTGCAGCACCCGCAGCGCGATGTATTCCCGCGCCTGTTCCTCGCTGCGCACGTTGCGGTCACCGATGAAACGCAGGAAGCCCGGATCGTTGAGCAGTGCCAGCATCGGCGCAGCATCCCGGTCTGGCTCCAGGCGGCGCAGCCGCAGGCGTTCGCTTTCAATGGGTTGCATGCGCGGATCTCCGCTGGGATAGGCCGATTGTAGAGCCGAGCCAATGCTCAGCTGATCCGTCGATGCGCACGCCGAGCATGGGCTCGGCTCTACAGCTGCGCTCCGCTCAATCAAACAGCGCTTCGATGGCGGCCAGACCCGCCGTGGCGCGCTCTTTCTTGCGCGCTGCATCGGCCACCGGGTCGGCACCATCGCGCTGGATCTCTTCAGCCGGAATCTCATCGAAGAACCGGCTCGGCTTCAACCGCACATGCTCGCCGAACTTGCGCGTCAGCTTGCTGTAGCTCATCCACAGCTGGATCTTGGCGCGGGTGATGCCGACGTACAGCAGGCGCCGCTCTTCCTGCAGGTTGCCCTCGTCCAGGCTGACCTGGTGCGGCAGCACGCCGTCCTCGCAGCCGACGATGAATACATACGGGAATTCCAGGCCCTTGGAGGCGTGCATGGTCATCATCCGCACCTGGTTGCCGCCCTCGTCCTTGTCACTGCGCGACAGCAGGGCGAGCTGGCCGGCCAGATCGGCGGCGGTGGCACCACGCGGGCCGCCCTCGAACCACTGCGCCAGTTCCTCGATGTTGTTGGCGCGGCGCTGGTAGCTGGCCTCTTCCTTGGCCTGCTGGCGCAGCTCGCTCAACAGCCCCGACTCCTTGGCCACCTTGCGGATCATGTCGCCGGAGCTGACCTGGCGCATCTGCGCGCGCAGGTCGCGCAGGATGTCGGTAAAGCGCGCCAGGCTGTTGGCCGCGCGCGGCGGCAGCTGCTGCAGCGCGCCGATGGCCTCGGCCGCCTGCGCCATCGGCATGTCTTTTTCCTGTGCCAGTTCGGCCAGCTTGGCCAGGGTTCCGGCGCCGACATCACGCTTGGGCGACTGCACCGCACGCATGAACGCGGTGTCATCGTCGGGGTTCACCAGCAGCCGCAGCCAGGCCAGGGTGTCCTTCACTTCCTGGCGTTCCAGGAACATGGTGCCGCCGGTCAGGTGGTAGGGAATGCGCAGCAGCTGCATCGCCTTTTCCAGCGGCCGCGACTGGAAGTTGCCACGGAACAGGATGCAGAAATCACTCCAAGGTACCTTGCGCGCCTGCGCCACGAAGGCGATCTCGGCGGCGACCTTTTCCGCTTCGTGTTCGCTGTTGCGGCACTCCCACACGCGGATGCGCTCGCCGTCGGCCTGGTCACTCCACAGCTTCTTCAGGTGTTCGTGCGGGTTGTTGGCGATGAGGGCATTGGCCGCGCGCAGCACGCGGTTGGAACAGCGGTAGTTCTGTTCCAGCTTGATGATTTCCAGCGCGGGATAATCGCGCCCCATCTGCTGCAGGTTTTCCGGGTTCGCACCACGCCAGGCATAGATCGACTGGTCGTCGTCACCCACGCAGGTGAAGTTGCCCTTGTCGCCCGCCAGCTGCTTGAGCAACCGGTACTGCGCGTCGTTGGTGTCCTGGCATTCGTCCACCAGCAGGTAGCCGATGCGCTCGCGCCAGGCCACAGCGATATCCGGGTTCTCTTCCAGCACCTGCACCGGCAGGCGTATCAGGTCGTCGAAGTCGACCGCGTTGAACGCGGTCAGGCGCAGCTGATAGCGCTCGTAGACGCTGGCCGCTTCCTTCTCGCGGTTGCTGCGCGCGGCAGCCATCGCCTGTTCGGGCGACAGGCCGGCGTTCTTCGCGCGCGACACCAGGTTCTTCATGTCCTCGATGTCGTCGGGCTTGGCACCGGACATCAGGTCCTTGATCTGTGCGGCGGCATCGTCGGCATCGAAGATCGAGAAACCGCGCTTCAGGCCGACCGCCGCGTGTTCGATCTGCAGGAACTTCAGGCCCAGGGCGTGGAAGGTGCAGATGGTCACCTCGTCGGCGTCCTGCTCACGCAGGCGCTTGGCCACGCGCTCGCGCATTTCCTTGGCCGACTTGTTGGTGAAGGTGATCGCGGCAATGCGGCGTGCGGGGTAGCGCCCGCAGCCGATCAGGTGGGCGATCTTCTCGACGATCACGCGCGTCTTGCCGCTGCCCGCGCCGGCCAGCACCAGCAGGGGGCCTTCGATGTGCAGGACGGCGGCGGCTTGGGGGGGATTGAGACCGTGCATTGGAGGGGGATTGTAGCGGGCCCGAATGGCGACCACAGCCGCAGGCCGGTGGGGATGCTGAACGGCTTCGGCGGGCCGGGGCGGCGGCGTACAATCGGACGATGGCCAAGCTCTATTTCTACTATTCGGCGATGAACGCCGGCAAGACCACCACCCTGCTGCAGAGCGCGCACAACTACCGCGAGCGCGGCATGCGGGTGGCGATCCTGACCCCGCGCCTGGATGACCGCGCCGGTGCGGGCGTGGTCGCCTCGCGCATCGGCCTGCGCGCCGAGGGCATGGCCTTCGACCGCGACAGCGATCTGCAGCGCTGGGTGGCCCAGGATCTGGCCGACAACGGCCCGATGGGCTGCGTGCTGGTGGACGAAGCGCAGTTCCTGACCCGCGCGCAGGTCTGGCAGCTCAGCGAGGTGGTCGACCAACTGCGCATTCCGGTGCTGTGCTATGGGCTGCGCACCGATTTCCGCGGTGAGCTGTTCGAGGGCAGCCAGTACCTGCTGGCGTGGGCCGACGAGATGCAGGAGATCAAGACGATCTGCCACAGCGGCAAGAAGGCCACGATGACCGTGCGTGTGGACGAGCATGGCCACGCGGTGCAGGACGGCCCGCAGGTGGAGATCGGCGGCAACGAGCGCTATGTGTCGGTGAGCCGGGCGGAGTTCAAGAAGATCACCCGCGGGGAAGGCCGGATCGACCCGGCGCAGGCGCCACTGCCCTTGTAAGGGGTCTTTTCGCAGGGCTTGCAGCCCTGCACCTGCGGTAGTGCCGGCCGCTGGCCGGCAACCTCAACATCAACAGCGGCATTCCGTGGGATGGCGGGGCACTGTGGGTGCGCGGGGACGGCGCAAGTACATCCATGTAGCCTTGGTCGCGCCATCCATGGCGCTCACACCCCGCACACCCACAGTGCCCCGCCTTCGACAGGTTCACGCAGCTGTTGGTAGGTGCCGACCGTTGGTCGGCACATCAGTCAGATATCGAACGAATTCATCCACGCATGGCGTGGATCTACTGTGTCGACCAAGGTCGACACCCACCAAAGCAGAATGCCGTTCCGACAGCTCGCGGGAAACTGTCGAAGGCGGGGTGGGTCCGGTTGAGGGGGCGTGAGCCGCATGGATGCGGCGACCGAGCTTACAGGGACGTACTTGCAGCGTCCCCCTCAACCGGACCCACCCCGCCATCCCACGGAATGCCCGCTTTTGACGTTGACGTTGACGTCTGCGGGTGCAGGGCTGCAAGCCCTGCAATCCCAACCCACTCAGTACAGCGTGCGCTCCGGTGCGCCCGCCGGCGGCGGGGTGTACTGGTATAGCCAAGTCTCGGTGAGCGGCTTTCCCCCCCTGCGCAGGTACAGGCGGATGTCGATCTGCTCGCTACTGCCCTCCGGCGGCACCAGGTCGAACATCGCGCGGTAACCCTTGATCTCGCGCAGCGGCCGCGCCGACACGATCTCCACCCGGCCGCGGCTGGCTTCCACCACTGCCTCGACGTCGCCCTTGTCGATCAGGCTGGCCAGTTCGCCGCCTTCAAAGTCCACCGCAAAGCGCCAACTGAAGTACTCGCGTTTCTTGCCCACCACGCCACCGAGGCCGGTGCGGGTAGCCACGCAGTGCGCCAATGGCGTGCGTGCCGGCGGCTCGGCACCCCAGAACAGACGGTAGCCCACCAGCACTTCCTGACCCGGCTGCGGCTTTTCACTCGGGTTCCAGAACGCCACGATGTTGTCGAACGTCTCGTCCACGGTGGGAATCTCCACCAGCTGCACCGAACCATTGCCCCAGCTGCCCTTCGGTTCCACCCACAGGCACGGGCGCTTCTCGTAGAACACGCCGTCATCCTGGTAATGGTCGAAGTTGCGGTCGCGCTGCAGCAGGCCGAAGCCGCGCGGATTGTTATCGACGAACATGTTGAAGCGCAGGTTGCGCGGGTTCACCAGCGGGCGCCAGATCCATTCGCCGGCACCGGTCCACATCGACAGGCCATCGGTGTCATGGATTTCCGGGCGCCAGTCCCAGCCCATGCGGCGATCATTCTCGCCCACCTGGTACATGCTGGTGCACGGTGCGATGCCCATGCGCTCGATGGCCTTTCTCGGGTACAGCGCGCTGTCGATGTCCATCAGCAGCACGTCGCCATTGGTGATGGCAAAGCGGTAGGCACCGGCCACGCTGGGCGAATCGAGCAGCCCATAGACCACGATCGTGTCCGAGTCGGCCGCCGGCTGTTCCAGGTAATAGGCGATGAAGTCGGGGAATTCCTCCGGCTTGCCCATGCCGGTATCGATGGCCAGCGCGCGCGCCGACTGGCCATACTGGCCTTCCTTGCCGACGGCGCGGAAGTAGCTGGCCCCCAGGAAAGCGGCAAAGTCGCGGTCGGTGTCCGTGCGGGTGTTCAGGCGGAAGCCGGCGAAGCCCAGATCGGCCGGCAGCTCGCCGTTCCTGATGCCGCTCCTGCCGTAATTGAAGGCGGCACCGTCGTAGGCAAGTTCCTGTGCCTTGCCATCGACCACATCGAACATGCGCACGGGCGAATGGAAGTACAGGCCCAGATGGAAGAACTTGGCCTGGAACTTGCCCGCCTGGTCGGCCCACAGGGCATGGTCCTGCCGGTAGCTGATCGATTGGTACTGGTCCCAGTCCAGCCCCTCCAGGCGCCCGGGCAGCACCCGCTTGTGGCTCTGGTAGGGCGCCTGCGCCAGCGCGCGGGCCTGGCCCTTCAGGGTGGCGAAATCGAACGGCTGCGGCTGGCCGAGCCGGCGCAGCCCGAGCTGGCCACTCTTCCCGGCCGCGCAGGCCGGCAGGATCGGCAGGCCGAAGGCGGCCAGGGCCAGGGAGGCATTGCGGAGGAAGTCGCGTCGTTGCATGCAGGCGCGGAAGCAAGGGAAAGGTCGGCCATCATAGGCACACAAACGTTAACGGGCAGCGGAGGGCTGCATGCCCGGTTCAGCCTTCGCCAACATAACCTGCTGTGTGTCCAGATCGCGAAGGGCCGGGGCCTGTGGCCCGCGCTGGGCCAGCAGCAGCTGGCGCGCTTCGGCCAGCGCGGCGTGCGCGGCGACGGGCTGCCCGGCCTGTTGCAGCGCCTGCGCCTGGGCCAGCAGCGCCTGCGGCAGCAGGGCGGTGTGGTCGGGCTGGCGCCAGATCGCCACCGCTCGTGCGTAGTGCCGGGCCGCCAGGGCGAAATCGCCGCGCTTGCTGGCCCACTGCCCCAGTGCGAACTCGCCCTGGCCCACCTCACGATGGGCCGGGCCCAGCGCGCGCAGCTGCTGCGCCTGCACCTGCTGCAGTTCCTGCCCGGCCCACTCACCCTGCCCGCGCTGCAGCGCAAGCAGCGCGCGTGCGCGGCGCACCACCAATGTCTCGGGGTGGCGCGGGCCCCAGGCATCCTGGGCGGCATGCCAGGCCAGATCCAGTTCGGAGGCGGCGGCCTCGGTCTGGCCCTGCCGTGCCAGCACCTCGCCCAGCTGACGGTGCAGGGCAATCACCTGCGGGCTGCGGCCGTCCGCGGGCTGGCCCAGCAGCGCCAGCGCCTGCTGGTAGCCAGCCCGTGCGGCCGGCAGGCGCCCGGCGCTGGCATCCAGCGCGGCCAGATCGGCCAGTGATTCGGCGCGGCCAAAGCGCTGGCCGATACCCTGGTGGCGCAGGGCGAGCGCTCGCTCGAACGAGGCCCGCGCCGCGTCCGCATTGCCCAGCTGCGCCTGGCAGCGACCCAGCTGGCTGTGGAATTCGGCCACGGTGGCCGGCAGGGCATCGGCCTGGCGGGCGGCCAACGGCTGCAGCGGCTGCAGGTGCGCCAGGCAGTCGCGGTCGCGGCCCAGCATGCGCAGCGCGCGCCCGCGCTGGGTCACCGCTTCCAGCTGCAGCACCGGCGGCACCGCGTCCACCTGCTGCAGCAGCCGACGCTGCTGGTCCAGCGTCTGCAGGGCCAGCTGGTAGTCGCCCAGGCCGATGCGCAGGCGACCGATCACCCCTTCCAGCTCGGCCAGCGCCAGCGGCTGGTCGGCCAGTTCGGCCTCGCCGCGCTGCTGCCCGGTGGCCAGCAGCTGGGGCACGTCGAAATGGCCGTGGCGCTCGCTGGCCGCCTTGTCGAACAGGCTGACGGTGAAATCCTGCATGGCCTGTGCGCGGGCCATTTCCACCTGCGCCTGACGCGCCTGCCAGAGCGCGATGGAGGTCGTGGCGAGCAGGGCCAGTACCGCCACCGAGGCCAGCGCCACACCCCAGCGGTGGCGGCCGATGTACTTGTTCACGCGGTAGCCCACGCCAGGCGGCCGGGCCTGGATCGGCCGGCCCTGCAGGTAGCGTTGCAGGTCGCCGGCCAGTGCCTCGGCCGAGGCGTAGCGTTGTGCGGGATCTTTCTGCAGCGCCTTTTCCAGCAGCATGTCCAGATCGCCGCGCAGCTGCCGGGCCTGCCGCCGCAGCGTGCGCCGTTCTGCACCGGGCTGCTCGGCCAGGCGCAGCAGCAGGGTCGATGCACGCGGCACCTGCACATCCAGGATCGAACGTTCCCATTCGGCATCGCTGTGCCGGCGCAGGCGGTAGGGTTTGTGCCCGGTCACCACCTCGAACAGCACCACGCCCAGTGAATAGACATCGGTGAGGGTGGTGACCGCCTCACCGCGCACCTGTTCCGGTGCGGCGTAGTGCAGAGTGAACGCGCGCACCTCGGTGGACGGGTGGGTGGCGTCGGCATCATCGTGGTCAAGCAGCGCGGCGATGCCGAAATCGAGCAGCTTCACCGTGCCATCGGCGCGGACCAGGATGTTGGACGGCTTCAGGTCGCGGTGTACCACCAGGTTGGCGTGGGCATGGCTGACCACCGCGCAGACTTGCAGCATCAACTGCAGGCGGGCGTCCAGCGAGGGCTGCAGGCGCCGGCAGTAATCGCTGATCGGCTCGCCTTCCACGTAGTCCAGGGCCAGGAAGGGCTGACCGTGCTGGTCCACGCCGGCATCCAGCAGCTGGGCCAGGTGCGGGTGCTGCAGCCGGGCCAGGATCTGCCGCTCGCGGCCGAAGCGCTGCCGCAGGCCCGGATCGGCCACGCCACTGCGCAGCAGCTTCAGCGCCACCTGGCGCTGGTACAGGCCGTCGCAACGTTCGGCCAGCCAGACTTGGCCCATGCCGCCCTCGCCCAGCGGGCGCAGCAGCCGGTAAGGCCCCACCTCGGTACCGGCACGGCCCGGCGGCGCAGCCGTCCACAGCGGTTGGGCCATGAACTCCTCGCTGTCGGCCTCCTGCAGCAGCAGGTGCTCCAGGTCGCGGCCCAGGGTCGGGTCGTGCTCGGCCAGGCGCTGCAGGCGCAGCTGTCGCGCTTCCGGGGCCAGCTCCAGCAGCTGGTCCAGCCAGCACGACAGTTGCTGCCAGCGCGCAGCGTCCATGGTCGGTCTGCGCGCCTCAGTCGCCGCGCATCGCTGCCAGCAGGAACAACCGCGCTTTCTGCCAGTCGCGGCGGATGCTGCGTTCCGAGCGCTGGCTGAGTTCGGCGATCTCCTGTTCGGACAGGCCGGCGAAGTAGCGCAGCTCGACCACGCGCGCCAGGTGCGCGTCGACCGCCTGCAGCCGTTCCAGCGCCACGTCCAGGGCCAGCAGGTCCTCGTCCAGGCGCACGCCGCTGCTGCTGTTCTCGGGTATCTCGGCCACGCGTTTCAGGTCGCCACCGCGCTTGCGCGCCAGCCGGTTGCGCGCGTAGTCGACCACCACGCTGCGCATGGCCGAGGCCGCATAGGCGAAGAAGTGCGCGCGATCTTCAAAGCGCGCCGCGCCGCGGCTGCCGAGCAGCTTCAGGTAGGACTCGTGCACCAGCGAGGTGGCGTCCAGGGTGCGCCCCTGCTGGCCGGCCAGCTGGCGCCGGGCCATGCCGTGCAGCTCCTGGTACAGCGTGGTCAGCACGCGGTCCAGCGCCGTGCGGTCACCACCGCGCGCGGCATCGAGCCACACGGTGATATCCGGAGCCTCGTCCATCGCAACCTCCCCCGCAGCGGATGCTGTGCGGACTATAGCGCTGCCGGTGTGCGCTGCATGAAGCGGTTCAGCGCTGGCAGCGGCTGCACCACACGCTGGCGCGCTGGCCGATCATCGCGTGCTTGAGCGGACGGCCGCACTGCGGGCACGGCAGGCCGTCACGGCCATAGACCAGCAGCTCCTGCTCGAAATAGCCCGGGGCGCCATCGGGGCTGATGAAATCGCGCAGGGTGGTGCCGCCCCGGGTGATGGCGTAGCCGAGGGTGTCCTTCACCTCGCGGGCCAGCCGCCGGTAGCGCTCGCGCGACACCTTGCCGGCCTCGCGCAGCGGGCTGATGCCGGCCTTGAACAGGCTTTCGGCGGCGTAGATGTTGCCCACCCCGACCACCACCGCCTGGTCCATCAGGAAGGTCTTCACCGGCGCGCTGCGGCCGCGGCTGCGCTCGAACAGGTAATCGCCGTCGAAGGCCTCGTCCAGCGGCTCCGGGCCCAGCCCCTGCAGCAACGGGTGGATCTCGCCGGCCGGCTGCCAGAGCAGACTGCCGAAACGGCGCGGATCGTTGAAGCGCAGCAGGCGGCCGTTGTCCAGGCTGATGTCCACGTGGTCGTGCGTGCGCAACGGGGTGTCACCGGGCAGCACGCGCAGGCTGCCGGACATGCCCAGGTGCAGCACGGCGCTGCCCACGGCGGTGTCCAGCAGCAGGTATTTGGCCCGGCGGCGCACCGCGTCGATGCGCTGGCCCGGCAGCTGCTCGGCCACCTCGGGCGGAATCGGCCAGCGCAGGTCGGCGCGGCGCAGGATAACCCCGTGAACACGGCGGCCTTGCAGATGCGGCGCCAGGCCGCGGCGGGTGGTTTCTACTTCGGGCAGTTCAGGCATGGAGGGATTCTACGCCGGGCCATGCGAAGCCGCCGGGCATGGCCCGGCGCGGGCTACGATTCCAGACTGTCTGCTTCGACAAGGAAGGCACCCTCGACCAGTGCGCCCCGACCGCCCAGCCGCCAGAACGCCAGGTAGGGAGCGAAGTCGATCGCCGTCGGCGCCAGTGGCTGGGTGATGTACCACCCCAGGTAGAGGTCGGACGCGATGTGGTACAGCACCTCGTCCAACCCATTCACCTGCGGGGTCTCCACCGTGCGTGCCTCGCGCACCACATCGCAGATGACATCGTGGAGGTAGTCGGCCGGGCCCGATCCGCGCCAGGCCGCGTCCAGTCGCGCCGCCGGAGCGATCACCACCGGCACCTCGCGCAGCGTAGCCTGCAGTCCAGGTTCGCCGGCGGCACCGGCCGCCTTCGCCAGTTCATCAAGCCAGGCACGCGCGGCAGTCGTCCGTGCCTGCGCATCACCTACGGTAGCTGGTTGCAGGTACAGATGCTCGCCCCACTCGCCAGCAGCAAGCACGTCCAGCGCGCGTGTCCGTAGCGCATCGGCGTGCGCGAAGCTGGCAAACACCGCCGCCAGCGTATCCGGGTCGGTCACGCCCTGCAGCAGGCCGGAGAAGTACCAGCCCTCCTGCTCGCTGCGCCCGGCGCAGAAGTCGATCCATTCCCCGAAAAGCTCGTCGTCCATCTGTTCATCCATGGTCAGCGCGGCGGTGCCGAAAGTTCGCGTGCATCCAGGCAGCCATCACCGTTGGCGTCCTGCTTGTGGAAGCGCTGCACGATGACCTGCCGCTGCTGTTCGCGGGTGATGGTCCTGCCCTTGCCGCCGGGCAGTTCGTCGGCGGTCAGCACGCCGTCGCCATTGCGGTCCATGTGGTCGAAGGCGTACAGCATCCACTGCACATACTCGGCCTCACTGACCTTGCCATCGCCGTCGCTGTCCATGCGCTGCAGGTAGGTGGCCGTATCACTGACCTGCGCGGAGGCGGCCAGCGGCAGCAGGCACAGCAGTGCAACCAGCAGCTGCCTCATGCGCCCACCAGGGTGTAGCCCTTCAGCCGCGCGGCATAGGCCTGCAGGGCGGCGATGCCGCTTTCCTCGGCCTCGTGGCACCACGCCTGCAGCTGGCGCAGGCGCTCGGCGGCGTCATGGCCGCGGGCTTCCAGCAGTGCAGCCAGGCGCGCGCGGTGTTCCACCAGAGTGCGGATGCGTGGGCGCTGCGCGACCCATTCGCTGAGCTGGGCGCGGCTGTCCGGCTGCAGCCAGCGGCCATCGTTGACCAGGCCGCGGCGCAGGCGGCGCGGCAGCAGACGGCGCAGCTTCGCCCCGGCATGGGCGGCTTCCTCGCGCAGGGCCGGCATGAACACGTTGCGCTGGTAGTCGGTCATCGCCTGGAAGCGGTGCGACAGCAGCGCCTTCAGCGTTTCGGCATCGGGCACGGCGATGTTCGGGCGCACGTCCATGGCCGGTGCCACCCGCAGCACCTTGGCCAGACGCAGCGCCTGCAGCAGGCGGATCGCGCTCCAGCCGATGTCGAACTCCCAGCGCCGCATCGCAAAGCGCGCCGAGCTGGGGAACGCATGGTGGTTGTTGTGCAGTTCCTCGCCACCGATCCAGAACGCCCAGGGCGTCAGGTTGGTGGAGGTATCGGCCGACTCGTAGTTGCGGTAACCCCACCAGTGACCCAGGCCGTTGACCACGCCCGCCGCCCAGAACGGAATCCAGGCCATCTGGATCGCCCACAGGGCCACGCCGGGCAAGCCGAACAGCACGCTGTTGATGGCCAGCAGCAGTACCGGGCCGAGGGTGGCGCGCGGCGTGTACAGGTGGCGCTCGATGGCGTCGTCCGGCGTACCACGCCCGTACTGTTCGATGTCCGCACGCATGCCGCGCGCCTCGCGGTACAGCTCCACGCCATGCCAGAACACCTTGCCGATGCCGCGGGTGACGGGGCTGTGCGGGTCGTCCTCGGTTTCCACCTTGGCGTGGTGCTTGCGGTGGATGGCCACCCATTCGCGGGTGATCATCGAGGTGGTCAGCCACAGCCAGAAGCGGAACACGTGCGCCACCACGGGATGGAAATCGACCCCGCGGTGGGCCTGGCTGCGGTGCAGATAGAGCGTGACCGAGAAGATGGTGAGCTGGGTGAAGACCAGCAGCACCGCCAGCATGGCCCAGCCACCCAGGCCGAGCACGCCACCGGTCAGCAGGGAGATCAGGGCATCGGGCATGGCGGCACTCCAGATCGACGCAGGGTTGGCAGACATGATGGGCGCTTGCGTTGCAAACTGTACCCTCGCGGCGGTATTCCTGCACCGTCATGAAGTGGCACTGTTCACAGTTGGGGACCTGAGTTGTCGAGTCTTGATCCGCGCGCCCGCGCCGTTACCACTGCCCCCTCCGGCGGGGAGCTGCCCTCCCTGATCGAACTGGACCATGCCAGCGTCATCCGTGGCCAGGTGAAGGTCCTGCACGGGCTGAGCCTGCGCATCGCCCAGGGCCAGCACACCGCGCTGCTGGGCCCGAACGGCTGCGGCAAGTCGACCTTCATCAAGCTCATCACCCGCGAGCTGTATCCGCTGGCCCAGGCCGACGGTCGGGTCGCGGTGAAGGTGCTGGGGCAGAACCGCTGGCAGGTCGACCGCCTGCGTTCGCAGCTCGGCATCGTCACCGGCGATCTCAGCAGCAATCTGTCCGACATGCCCGGCCTGACCGTGGAACAGGCGGTGCTGTCGGGTTTCTTCGCCAGCTACGTGGTGCCAGCGTTCCGCGAGGTGACGGCGGACATGCGGGTGCGGGTGGGCGAGACGTTGGCGATGACCGGCGCACTGGCGCTGCGCGAGCGTGCCTATGCCGAACTGTCGGCCGGCGAGACCCGCCGCGTGCTGATTGCCCGCGCCCTGGTCAACCGGCCGCAGGCACTGCTGCTGGATGAACCGTCTACCGGCCTGGACCTGGTAGCGCGGCAGCAGCTGGTGGCCACCATGCGCGTGCTGGCCCAGCAGGGCATCACCCTGGTGCTGGTGACCCACCACATCGAGGAAGTGATTCCTGAGATCGAGCGGGTGGTACTGCTGCGCGACGGCCGCGTGCTGGCCGATGGCACCCGCAGGGAACTGCTGCGCGATGAACCGCTGTCGGCGGTGTTCGGCGGAGCGATCCGCGTGGTCGAACACGAGGGACGGCTGACCGCGTACGCGGGGTAACGCGTCGGACTTGCGGGACGGCGGGACGGCGGGACGGCGGGACGGCGGGACGGCGGGACGGCGGGACGGCGGTAGAGTCGACTGTCAGTCGACTATCGCGCGCAGCGCGGGATTTTCGCGGTCCGAACGCAGAGCAGTCGACTGACAGTCGACTCTACCCCGTCGAGGTTCCGCCCCCGTCACCCTGCCGGTGGCGGGCCGGGGTATCCAGCCCGCCACCTTCCATTCAGAACCGCAGCGCCAGCGCGCGCGATTCGATCGGCGCCATCCGGCTCTGATCCTGCAGCTGCAGGTCACGCAGCTCATACGGTGCGCCGAAGCCAGCGGGCAACGCGGCCTGGTCAAACGGCAACACCAATGCGCCACGTCCGGGGCCCTCGAACCAGGCCGCCGCATGCGCCTGCGCCACCGGCCTCAACTGGCCATCGGCACCGGTGGCGTACAGGGTGCCGCGTGCTTCGTAGCGACCGGCAGCGGCCACCTGCAGCGGCAGGGCGACCTGGCGGCTGGCGACATCGGGCGTGGCCTGGCCGCTGAAACGCGCCGTCGGCTGGGCCACGGCGAACGCGACCTTGCCATCGCGCAGCACGCCGTCGGCCTGGGCAAATACCTGCAGTTCCCACAGCCCCTGCGTGGTGCTGGCCTCGGCCGGAATACGCACCTGCGCGCCCAGGCTGCCATCGGTGGTGCGCAGCAGGCGTTGCGGCCAGCTGCGCCCATCCGGTGCCACCAGCAGGGCTTCACCGCCCAGGCTGCCGCGGCGCGTGGCCAGCTTCGCCGTACTGGCGCCATCTTCCAGCAGGCGCGCCTGCAGCTGCACGCTGCCACCCGCCAGCACCTGCGCCTGGTCGGCCTGCACTTCCAGGCGCACCGGGCTGTTGGGTTCCAGCACCTGCACCACGTAGCGTCCCTGCGCCTGCGCGCTCTGCAGCCGGTAGGCGCCCACCGCGCTGCCGGCCCCGGTGCGCAGCATGCTGCTGCCATCGCTCACCGGCATGCCGGCGGCCTGCAGTTGGCGTGCATCGACACTGCGCGCCACGCCGGTGAGGCCGGCGGCATCGCGTACCTGCAGCGCTTCGGCGGGCAGCGCGCGCGCGCCGGCAGCGGGGCTGAGCTGTATCACCGCATCCGGTGCGGTCAGCGGCAGATCCACGCCGCGCTGCAGTTCGGCCGCGTCGACCTGCTGCCAATAGCTGCGGCTGACCGCCGCGTAGACGCCCGGGGCCTGCAGCGGCTGCGCCGGGTCCAGCGCCCAGGCGAAGGCCAGCGGTACGCGTTCGCTGTCGCTGGCCGGCAACGGCGCTGCCACCAGCGTCGCCGGAACCTGGTCACCGGCGATGGCGGCACGCAGCGTCTGCGCGGCCTGTGCGGGTGCGGCGGCAACGGTGGCAGCGGCGCCCATTACGGCCGCAGCCAGCAGGGTGGAATGCATCTTCATGGTCATCTCCCTCACTGGGTCAGGTCGTTGCGCAGGATCGTGCCAAGGCCGAAGCACTCACGGCGGCTCTGGTTGTGGCTCAGCGGCTCGGCGCCCTGGGTACGCGCCTTGTCGGTGAACAACAGCGTGCCGGCAGCCTTCTGGCTGCTGCATTCCAGGAAACCGTCCGAACAGGACGACAGCCAGTTCTGGGTGAACTCCAGGCCGACATTGGCCGCATAGCCACCGCAGTAGCTGTTGCTGTCCCAGACGGCCGATTCCACATCGCTGCCGACCACCGCGCGGAACGGCTTGGGCAGCGCCGGGCGGCCAGCCGTGCCGTACAGGTTCTGCGCGTTGTAGGTGGCCATGTGGCTGACCTGCTGCATGCGTACCGCATCGTTCTGGTAGCCCAGCAGCCACCCCAGCGAGGTTTCAAAGCTGTTGCCGTTGAGCACCGCTTCGGCCAGCGGCGTACCGGCCGAGGACGGTGCCAGCGCGGTCACCTTGCGCAGCCTGCTGATGATCTTCGGGTAGCGGCTGTCGTAGGTGGGGTTGGACAGGATCCAGCGCACCACGTTGCCGCCGTTGGAATGGGTGATGACCACCAGCTGGGTGATGCCACGGCTGTCGATGAAGCCGGTGAGCTGGCTGGCCAGGCAGCCGGCGGCCTCCGGCTTCCACATGTACTGGGTGAAATCGCAGTTGATGACCACGTAGTTGCTGGTGTTCGGCAGACCCTGGCGCACGGTGTCGATGATGGCCGGCTGCCAGTAATCCTGGGTGGCGTTGGTCTGTGCGCCGGTGCCGTGGACGAATGCCACGCCATAGACATCGGCGGCCTGCGCCGGGGTGCAGGCCAGGCCCAACAGCAGGGCCAGGACGGTACTTCCTGTTGCGGTGCTGCGCATCGCATCTCTCCCTTGTCAGCGGATCCCCCCGGCCCGGCTGTGCGCCGATGCTGGCCGCGAACGCGCGTGAAAGTCCGTGCGCTGCGCCCAAGTTCGGGCCATTGGCGACCTGCCGGCGTCTGTTGCAGGTTCGTGACCCTCCACACGCACCATGCCAGGTCTGGCCGTATGACCGATGGCCGCTGCGGGCAGCAGGACGGACTGCGATCATGGCCGCTGTGTTTCCTGTCCTGAGCCTGCCCATGTCCTTGCCCGCCCTCCCCGCCCGTGCCCTGCTCGGCCTGGCCGTCACCCTGTCGCTGGCCGGCTGCGCGACCACCGCCCCCCCGCCAACGGCGGTGGAAGCCTCTGTGACCACCAAGGCGGTGGGTTACCTGGACAAGGCGGCCGTGCCGGCCAGCATCGCTCTGGTGCCATCGCCACCGGCCACCGGTTCGGCCGGTTTCGCCCTGGACGAACAGGTCAGCCGCGAGGCCCGTGCCCTGCGCGGCACGCCGCGCTTCGCCCAGGCCAACCGCGATGCCGAACTCGGTTTCCCCGAAGGCGCCAACCAGTTCTCCTGCGCGGTGGATATCGACGTGGACGCGGTGAAGACCCCCGCCCTGTACCGCCTGCTGGAGCGCAGCCGCATCGATGCCAGCGCGGCCACCAAGGCAGCCAAGAACCAGTACCAGCGCCCGCGCCCGTTCATGGTCAACGGCGAGCCGACCTGCACGCCGGACGATGAAGCCGGGCTGCGCAAAAACGGCTCCTATCCGTCCGGCCACACCTCCATCGGCTGGGCCTGGGCGCTGATCCTGTCGGAGATCGCGCCGGACCGCGCCGATGCCATCCAGGCACGCGGCCGCAATTACGGCGAGAGCCGCCTGGTGTGCAACGTGCACTGGCAGAGCGACATCCTTGAAGGGCGCTTCATGGGCGCGGCTGCCGTTGCCCGCCTGCATGACAACGCGGCGTTCAACCAGGATCTGCTGGCGGCACGCAAAGAGATCGCCGCTGCACGCAAGGCCGGCCTGCATTCCAGCCGCGACTGCGCGGCCGAGGAAGCGGTGCTGAAGGTGCGACCGGAAAGCGCGCTGTAAGCGTCCGTAACGGATCAATCGTTGCCGGCCAGCGGCCGGCACTACCACGTGGGGTATGGGTAGCGCCGGGCCATGCCCGGCGGCCCTGGAAAGCAGAAGGGCCGGCAGTGCGCCGGCCCTTCTTCATTGCATCACGCCATCAACCACATCAGAACTTCGCGGTGAACTCGACGCCGAACGTGCGCGGCTCGTTGAGGAAGCCGGTCAGGTTGTTGAAGTCGATCGCGCCCACCACGCGGGTCTGGTTGGTCAGGTTGCGGCCGAACACGGCTACGTCGTACTGGCCGTAATCCCAGTTGTAACCCACGCGCAGGCCACCTTCCAGCGAGCTGCGGCTGCGGAACTCCGGCGACTCGTACAGGAAGAAGTTCACCGGGCTCTTGTAGGCCCAGTCGGTGTAGACGTAGATCTCGCTGGCGTCGTTCACCGGGAAGCCGGCACGCAGGGTCAGGTTGTGGATCCACTTCGGCGCCTGCGGCAGCGGGTTGCCGTTGACCAGCGCGTAGGTGCCGCCGTTGATGACGGTGGTCGGGTCGGTGATGGTGCAGCCACCGCCACAGATCGCCACCGCAAGGTTCTTGTCCTTGATTTCGGTGTCGTTGTAGCTGCTGCCCAGGGTCATCAGTACGTGGTCGGTCAGGTAGGCCTCGAAGTCCAGCTCGAAGCCTTGGCCAAGGGTCTTGTCGGCATTGAGCAGGGTGGCGGTGTTGTTGCTGCCACCCACGGCGATCAGCTGCTGGCCATCGACGTTGTAGCGGAACACGTTGAAGCCCAGGCGGGCGCGACGGTCGAACAGGTCGGCCTTGATGCCGGCTTCGTACGAGATCACCTTCTCTGAATCGGCCTGGGTGACGCCGCCGAAGGCCAGGCGGCCCTGGATCGACGGTGCACGGAAGCCCTTGGCCACGCGCGCATAGGCGTTGATGTTGTCGGTGATCTGGTAGACGCCGCTCAGGTCCCAGCTGACATCGTCGACATCGCTGTTGGCCAGGTACGGGCCACTGACCGGCGTGCCGCCCGGCACGGCCTGCAGCACGCTGGCGGTGAAGTCCTTCTTGTCCTGGGTGTAGCGCACGCCGGCACGCAGCTTGAAGCGGTCGGTCACGTCCAGGTCGCCGGAGGCGAACGCGGCCCAGGCCTTGTTGCGCTGGCTCTGCACGGCGTGGCCGGTCTGCGGGTTGCCCGGCGTCAGCGAATCGTAGTTGAAGCTGTCGATGGTCACGTCTTCATCGAAGTAGAAGACGCCGGCCTGCCAATCGAAGCGGCCCCACTCGTTGGATTCGACGCGGAATTCCTGCGTCCACTGGCGGTGGTGCGGCAGGCCGTCAGCCGATTCGGACGGGAACGGAATGTTGCCCGGGCCGTAGTTGCCCGCGCCCAGGAACGAGGCGCCGTAGCCACCATCGACGTCGCCGTGGTTCAGCGATTCGGCGGTTTCATAGCCGGTGATCGAGTGCAGGGTGACGCGGCCCAGATCCCACTTGATGCGTGCGCTTCCGCCCCAGGTTTCCAGGTTGGAGAAGTTCAGGCCATCGGTGGAAACCTTGTCGCGGTCGAAGTTCTCGACCAGCGCGTTGCTGCCGGGCTGGATGATGTTGGCGCGGAACAGGCGGGCAGTGCCGTTGAGCTTGCGCTTGTGCAGGTTGAACAGCGCTTCGACGTCATCGCCTTCGTACAGGAACTGCACGCGGCCAGCGGCTTCGTCATAGCCTTCAAAGCCCGAGCTGGGCGCGTTGGCAACCGTGTTGTCCACGTAGTTGTCGCGGCGCTGGTACAGCGCCGACACGCGGGCCGACCAGCGGCTGGTCAGCGGGCCGCCGTAGGCACCCTGCACGTTCCAGGTGTCATAGCTGCCGTAGGAGACCTTCATGTAGCCATCGGCGTCCTGCGACGGGCGGGCCGAATCGAACTTCACCACGCCAGCCGGGGTGTTGCGGCCGAACAGCGTGCCCTGCGGGCCGCGCAGCACTTCCACGCCAGCCAGATCGAACAGCGGGAAGCCCTTCAGCAGCGGGCTTTCCTGCACCACGTCGTCATACACCAGCGACACCGGCTGCGACGCGTTGAGATCGAAATCGGTGTTGCCCAGGCCGCGGATGTAGAAGCGCGGGAAGGCACGGCCGTAGGACGATTCGATGTTCAGGCTGGGCACGCGCGCGGACAGGAAGCGGATGTCATCGCCGGCAGAGCCGAGCACATCCAGCTTCTCGCCCTGGATCGCGGTGATCGCGACCGGCACGTCCTTGGCGTTCTCGACGCGGCGCTGCGCGGTGACCTGGAGGGCGTCAAGGGCAACCGGATCCTTGGCAGCGGGGGTTTCCTGGGCGGCTGCTACCAGCGGCAGCAGGGCGGAAAGAGCGGCAGCGAGGGGACGCGCGACCGGAAATCGGCCACGGGAAGTGCGGGTCGGAGACATGGCGGTAGGCTGTGTTTGGAGGGGTGGTAAAACGGCGCTACCAGATAATTGTTGCAATACAGCACGCACGCCGCAAATGCCGATCATTCATGCCGCCCTTCCAGCAGGGCCACGTGCGTGCCGCTAGACTCTGGTTCTTCCCCTTGCAACGGACCTGCTGTGATGACCCAGTGGTACTTCCATGCTGCCGGCCAGGCCGAGCGCATCGGCCCGCTCGATGAAGACGCCGCGCGTCATTTTGCACGGGACAATCCACGCGCACTTGCGTGGTGCCAGGGCATGGGCGGGTGGACACCCGTGTCCGAAGTGGCTGCATTGCAGGGTGCCGTGGCCCCGGCGGTGCCCTCCACGGCACCGCCTGCCCCGCCCGCTGCCGCAGCCATGCCGACCATCAACAGCGGCGGCGGCCACGGCGATCCCATCGATTTCCGCATCGTCGGCCATGAAATGCAGTTCGTGGAAATCGGCCTTGACCCGGGCGAAAGCGCGATCGCCGAGGCTGGCGCGCTGATGTTCAAGGAATCAACGGTGCAGATGGACACCGTGTTCGGCGACGGCTCGCAGGCCAGCAGCGGCTTCATGGGCAAGGTGATGGCCGCCGGCCGCCGGGTGGTGACCGGCGAGAGCCTGTTCGCCACCGTCTACACCCAGACCGGCACGGGCCGCGGCAAGGTGGCCTTCGCCGCGCCCTACCCCGGCACCGTGCTGCCGATGAAGCTGGACCAGCACGGCGGACGCCTGATCTGCCAGAAGGACAGCTTCCTGGCCGGCGCGCGCGGCGTACGCATCGGCGTGCAGTTCCAGCGCAGGATCATGACCGGCCTGTTCGGCGGCGAGGGCTTCATCATGCAGAAGCTGGAAGGCGACGGCTGGGTCTTCATCCACGCCGGTGGCTGCGTGGTCGAACGCGAACTGGCTGCGGGCGAACGCCTGGACGTCGATACCGGCTGCGTGGTGGCCTACCACCCGACGGTGGAGATGGATGTGCGCCGCGTCAGCGGCATCAAGAGCATGGTATTCGGTGGCGAGGGCGTATTCCTGGCCACCCTGACCGGGCCGGGCAAGGTCTGGCTGCAGTCGCTGCCGTTCTCGCGCCTGGCCGGGCGCATGTGGATGGCGGCGCCGCAGGGCGGCGGCAAGCGCCGCGGCGAACGATCGTTCCTGGGCGGCGACAACGGGTTCTGAACGCTTGGTAGTGCCGGCCGCTGGCCGGTAAACTCACCTGGCTGCCGGCCAGCGGCCGGCACTACCCACGGATTTTGCAGCTTCGGTATGCTGGCGCCCTTTCCTGAATCCGGCGCCCCGAGCGCATTGCCGATGAGCCTGTTCCACCCCCGCGTACTACTGTCCGTCGCCCTGCTTGGCCTGCTGGCCGGTTGCGGTGGCGAGGAGGTCCGCCCCACGCCGCCGCAGCAGCCCACCGTGGTGCCGCAGGCCAAGCCTGTGAAGATCGGCATCGCCCTTGGCGGCGGTGCAGCCAAGGGGTTTGCCCACATCGGCGTCATCAAGATGCTGGAAGCCAACGGCTTCGAACCGGTGGTGGTGTCGGGCACCAGCGCCGGCAGCGTGGTAGGCGCGCTGTATGCCAGCGGCATGGATGCGTTCCAGATGCAGAGCAAGGCGGTGGCGCTGGATGAAGCCAGCATCCGCGACGTGCGCCTGTTCTCCGGCGGCCTGGTGCAGGGCCAGAAGCTGCAGGACTACGTCAACGAACAGGTGGCCAACCGCCCGGCCGAGAAGCTGAAGAAGCCCTTCGCCGCGGTCGCCACCCAGCTTGAAACCGGCGAACGCGCGATCTTCGTGCGCGGCAACGTCGGCCAGGCCGTGCGCGCCTCCAGCAGCATTCCCGGTGTGTTCGAGCCGGTGAAGATCGGTGGGCGCAACTACATCGATGGCGGCGTGGTCAGCCCGGTGCCGGTCGATGCCGCGCGCCAGCTGGGCGCCGAGTTCGTCATCGCCGTGGATATTTCCAGCAAGGCCAGCGGCAAAGCGCCGACCGGCATGCTGGGCATCGTCAACCAGTCGATCGCGATCATGGGCCAACGCTTGGGCGAGCAGGAACTGGCCCGCGCCGACATCGTGATCCGGCCGAAGGTGCTGGACATCGGCGCTGCCGATTTCAGCCAGCGGGGCACCGCCATCCTCGAAGGCGAGAAGGCCGCGATGGCAGCAATGCCGCAGATCCGCGCGAAGATCCAGCAGTTGCAGAAGGCACGTGCCGCTGCACTGGCACCGGCCGCACCGGTGGTACCGAAGTGCGATGAACCCTCGCGCCTGGGCAAGCTGATGGGGCGCAAGGACAAGTGCTGAGCTGACGCCGGCGCCTAGCGCACGGGCCGGTAGCCACTGGCCTGCTGCCGCTCGCGCCGGCGTGCCTGCCGCGCCTGCTCCTGCAGCGCGGCGGTGTGCTGCAGCTGTTCCATGCCATCGACGGGTACGTGCAGCTGGCGCCGCGCGCGGGTCAATGCCAGGTACACCGCGCGCACCGGGTTGTGCCAGATGTGCGCGCCCTGCCCCGCACTGAAGCAACCGGGCGACAGCGAAACCACATCGAACTGCAGGTTCTTCGCGTGTTCGGCCAGGCACAGCACCACGCGCGTATCGGCAGGTGTGTCCTGGTCATCCAGCACCTGCAGCAGGGACTGCACCCGATCAGCGGAGGCGAACAGGTCCAGCAGCGCGCCCTGCCCGTGCCCGGCCTGCGTGGCCAGCAGCCGCTCCCATTCCTGCGCCGGTTGTCCGTCGCGGCGTCGCCAGGCATCCAGCGGCCGCTGCAGCGCGCCGCGCAGCGCGCGCAGCGAGGCCGGGAGCAGGTAGGGCCGCAGTCCGTGCGCGTGCAGCTGTGCGGCATCCACGGCCAGATCGACGACGTTGCCGTGGACGCGCAGACCTTCGCCTGGCACCTGTGACCAGTCGCGGTAGTGCAGCACGCCGGTAGCGCGGTCGGCCGCACCGACGAACGGGCCGCTGTCCTGGCCCAGTCCGTCCAGTGCCAACGCCTGGTTGACCAGGCCATCGACCTGGTTGCCCTGGCGCACCGACTGGTGCATTTCCAGCACTTTCGACGCGGCCCAGCGCGGCACCGTACCCGTCAGGCACTGGTGCGGGTCACCCAGGCTGACCACACCGGGTGCGTGCCCGGCCAGCAGCTGCTTCCACGACGGGCTCAGATCGTGTGCCTCGTCCACCAGCAGCATGCCCATGTCCTGCGGCGGGGTGACACCGCGCAGCGCCAGCCACTTGCCGATGTGCGCCGGGCTCAGGCTCAACAGCGCGCCGCGCTGCAGGTCGGCATCGAACATGCTGCGCCACACCTTCTCGGCTGCGGCCAGATAGGGCGCCACATCGAGCATCGCCGCCGGCACCGAGCGGTCGAAATGCTGGAACGCCATGCGTGGTGCGGACGAGGCACACCAGCGGTTGATGGCCTCGAAGGCGGTCAGCAGCACCTGTTCGGGGCTGCGCCCACCGATGCCCTGCAGGCCGATGCGGCCGGCGATCTCGCGCGGCGTGCGGGTGCTGCGCCGGTAGCTGGCGATGAAGCCGCCGGTCTGGCCACTGCGCGCGGCGTGCTGGGCCACGCGGTTGGCGAATTCGATCTGGGTCAGCAGGCGCACCGCGGTGCTGGCAGGCACCCGGGCGCGGAAGGCTTCGACCTGGCCACGCGACGGTGCGATGTAGGTGTAGCGGCCCGGCCGCGCGTCCATCAACGCAAGCACCAGATGGCCCTTGCCCGTACCGGCATAGCCATCAAGGTCGATCAGTTCATCGGGGTTGGCGGCGATCGCGCGCAGCACGCGGGCCTGCTCGGAGGTATACAGGCCATGGTGTTCGACCGCGCGCACGTCGCTGGCGACGGCCTGGTCCTGGTCGGCATCTTCACCGTCGCTGGCGAAGGTCGCCGGAAAGCGGATCCCATGTTCGGCCAAAGTTTCCTGGCAGGCCTGCTGCAATGCCAGGCCGGGATACGCACGCGGCGACTGCACGATGAAGTCCTGCAGAATTTGCGCCGGTGCCAGCAGCACGCCGTGGGCGGCCAGCGCGGCCAGCCACGCATCCCGTTCCAGCTGGCCACCGCCACCGCTGCCGGTCAACTGCGCGGCGGCGGCATCGTTGCCTGCGAACAACGCGCAGGCGTCGTGCAGCAGGCGCTCGATCTCGGCCGGCGCATGCAGGCGCGTGCGGCACAGCTGCGCGGCCATCAGCCCGGCCTGTTCCAGCGCGGTCTGCGGCGGCGTGCCGTGGGCGATGTAGCGCGCCAGCGACGTGCGCTGCAGCGGCAGGAAGGTGGTGGTAAGTACCGGGTGCTGGAGTTCGGACATGCCTGGAGCCGGAAAGAAGCGCTGCGGCGGGCGCAGGGCGGTGATGCTCGGCTACCCGACCGGCGCCGTCAAATCACGGCCAGCGGTCTATTCCAGCTGCGACAGCGGCAGCGCCTGGAAGCCCTTCACCGTGCGCAGCACGAAGCTGGAGTTGGCGTCGGCCACGCCACCGGCATTGAGCAGCTTGTCCAGCAGGAAGTGCGAGAAGTGCTCCAGGTCGCGCACGTAGACATGCAGCAGGTAGTCCATGTCGCCGGTCAGGGCGTGGCAGGCCACCACCTCATCCCAGCCCTGCACGCTGTCCACGAAATGGCCGATGGCGGCCTGGTCGTGCTTTTCCAGCTGCACGCGGACGAAGGCCTGCAGGCCCAGGCGCAGCTGGCGCGGTTCCAGGCGCGCCCCATAGCCGACGATCACCCCTTCGCTTTCCAGGCGCTGCAGACGGCGCAGGCAGGCCGACGGCGACAGATTCACCCGCGTCGCCAACTCCGCGTTGGTGGCGCGACCATCACGCTGGATCTCGGCCAACAGGCGTATATCCGTGCGATCGAACTGGACTTCTCCGGCCATTGCTGCCCCGCAACATGGTGAATACGCAAGGATATTGCGCCATACATGACATTCCGCGCAACGTTTGCAACCCTGTTGCGCGCGCCCTGCCCTAGCATCGTTGCATCCCTCAAAGGAGTTCCCATGGACCTCGCCCAGCCCCGCCGCGTCGAACACCAGCAGACCGACAAGGGCTACGTGCCGGTGTACACCACCGCGCTCGTCGAGCAGCCGTGGGACACCTATACCGGTGACGACCACGCCACCTGGAGCACGCTGTACCAGCGCCAGCGCGAACTGCTGGTCGGTCGCGCCTGCCAGGAATTCCTCGACGCGCAGGACGAGATGGGCATGAGCGCGCACATGATCCCGCGCTTCGACCAGCTCAACGAAGTGCTGGGTGCGGCCACCGGCTGGACCCTGGTGGGCGTGGAAGGCCTGCTGCCGGAACTGGATTTCTTCGACCATCTGGCCAACCGCCGCTTCCCGGTGACCTGGTGGATCCGGCGCCCGGACCAGATCGACTACATCGCCGAGCCGGACCTGTTCCACGATCTGTTCGGCCACGTACCGCTGCTGATGAACCCGGTGTTTGCCGACTACATGGAGGCGTACGGCCGCGGCGGCGTCAAAGCCCACGCCATCGGCCCGGACGCGCTGCAGAACCTCACGCGCCTGTACTGGTACACGGTGGAATTCGGCCTGATCGACACGCCCGAGGGCCTGCGCATCTACGGCGCCGGCATCGTCTCATCGAAGGGCGAATCGCTGTACTCGCTGGAATCGGCCGCGCCCAACCGCATCGGCTTCGACCTGCAGCGGATCATGCGTACGAAGTACCGCATCGACACGTTCCAGAAGACCTATTTCGTCATCGACAGCTTCGAACAGTTGATGCAGGCGACCTCGCCGGACTTCACCCCGATCTACGCCGCACTGGCCGACCAGGCACACCTGCCCGCCGGTGAGGTGCAGGACGACGACCGCGTGTTCCAGGCCGGTACCGGTGAGGGCTGGGCGGACGGCGGCGACGTCTGAGGCCACCCTCTGACCCCGAAGAATGCCGGTCAGCGCGGCCGCTCGTGAAGCGGCGCGGGTAGCTGATTGAGCCGCTGCAGGACCGCGTGCGCGTGATAGGTGCGCCCCCAGCGACGATCGTTGCCGGGGACAAGGATTCCCTCTGACTCAAGCGCGTAGATGCCCGTCAGGGCTGAGCGGTCAGATACCTCAAGCAGCGCAGCCACCTGGCCTGCGGTCACCACCGGATGGCCGACCAGCAGCGGCGGAAGGCGGCGTGCCACCGAATCGCGGCGATACCCCTGGAGTTGAATCTCCCACGCTGCCGTCAGCCGGGACATGTCATCGGCGATGGAAATCGCGTCATGGGCAGACTCCACCACGGCCTGGCACAACATATCCATCCACGGGCCCCACTCACCACGAAGCTGCACGATGTTGAGGGCATCGTAGTAGGCGGTTCTGTTGCGCAGCAAGGCGCCTGAGAGATAGAGCGGTGGGTGGTGTTCAGCGGCCAGGATCAAGGGCAGCAGCAGTCTTCCCGTGCGCCCATTGCCGTCCTTGTAGGGGTGGATGGTTTCAAACTGGGCATGGGCAATTGCGAGCTGCGCGATGATGTTGAGTTCGAACTGCTCTTCCTCGGCAGGCTCGTATTTCAACATGGCGTGCTCGAGTTCCCGCATTGCCTGGTCAATGCGATCGGGCGGCGACGGCACGAAGCGGGCATCTTCCGGTCGTCCGCCCAGAGCTCCGATGATGGCCTGCTCCTGGCGATAGCGGCCCTTTGGAAAATCGTCGGCGGCGTCCTGCATCAATACCGCGTGCAGTTGGTTCACCAGCGTGAGATCGAGTGCCTTGCGTCCATTGGCGCGCACGGCATCGAGGCCCAGTTGCAAGGCCTGCACGTAACGTTCGGTCACCACGACATCGGCTGGCAGACCATCCAGGCCGAGGGTGGCTTCAAACACCAGCAGTTCATCCAGGTTGGTCTGGGTTCCCTCGATCTGGGAGCTCTGGACGGCTTCACGCCGCGCCAGGGTCCGGGTGACCAGATCGGGGGCAGCCCATTGCCGCATTGCCTGGTCCAGGCGATCCAACGAGGCATTGGCCGCGATGAGGCGTTGCCGCGAACCCGCGTGCCCTTCGGGCAGTCTCCGAGGCGTCGGAGGGGGAGCCATGGCCAGCAGATTGGGCCGGCTTTCCACGGGAACGAGGTAAGCCTGCAAAGGCCCTGCAATGTCTGCCCGGCGCATCGCACATCTCCGCAGAGGTCAGTTTTCCTTCGAAAGCCTCCCACGCTTTTGAAGTTTAATCAAGTAAACTTCAAATATGGAGGGCACAATTGAAGTTTAGGGGCGCATCACCCGTCCCGCTATCCTGCACGGCATGACTGATGTGTTTGCCGCCCTGCGCGTTATCGACGTCGCCTTCGACGACGACTTCATACTGCTGACCCTGGCCGATGGCCGCCGCACCCGCCAGCCGCTGCGCTGGGCGCCCGCTCTGTTCCAAGCCACGCCTGAACAGCGCGCGCAGTGGGTGGCCACCGCCAATGGCCTGGGCGTGAACTGGCCCGCCCTGCTGCCACCGCGCGAAGAGGGCGTGGTCGACATCCCCAACCAGGTGTGGGACGACCGCTACGAGGCGGCGCTGACGCGCTTGCAGGCGGCCGCGTGGTCACTGGACGCGCTGTCCGACGAGGACCAGCAGCTGGTGGCGCTGTGGCGCATGGAAGCGGACATCAACAACGGCGGCTTCATGCAGTTCCTGTGCAACTGGGGTGACCCGACCTGCCAGCTGGCGCTGCGTGCGCTGCAGGCGATGGGCGCGGTGCAGATGCACGCGATCCTGGCCGGCATGCGCGGGCTGCTGGACCGGCTGGAGGACGACCCGCAGATCAAGCAGCTGCATGACCTGTACGGCGCGATGACCGAGGATGAGCAGGCCGCCCTGCACGCCTTCGACGAAGCCTATTTCGAGCGCCCGGACGACCTGGCGAGGTTGGGGCTGAAGCACTTCGGCCCGGAGCCGCTGTAAAGCCAAGCCGAGCATGGGCTCGGCTCTACACGGGTGGCGCGGATCTGTTCGGCTGCGTTTCAATCACCGCGGGTACGCCAGCAGCAGCACCAGATCCTCCTCACCCACCTGCTGCAGCGCATGCGTGCTGCCCGTGCGGGTCAGCAACGCATGGCCGGCGCGCACGTCATGCTGCGTTCCATCCAGTACGTAACTGCCCTGCCCGCTGACGATGTAATAGATCTCGTCCTTGTGCTGCGGGTGCAGGCCGATGCCGGCCCCCTTGTGCAGCACGCGCTTGCGCAGCACGAACGGCAGGTGGGCCGCGTCGGCGAAGAACGGGTACGCGGTCGTCGGCCCGCCGCCGCCATGCGGGCCCGGCTGCGTGCGTGCGACCGCATCCTCATGCACGACCTGCGAGGGCCGCGTGGTATTGGTGCCCTGCCCTGCATGCATCACATCGCAGTCGATGTCACGCACCAGTGCCGGTTGCAGCGCCGGCAGCAGCGGCACCGCCTCGCGCAGCACCAGGCAGGCCACCGCGTTGGCACCGGCCACACTGAAATGGGTACCGTCGGCCTTGTTCTGTTCCGGCACGAACAGGAAGTACGGGCGCGCGCCCTGCTCGCCCAGCGCGCGGATCCAGCGCATGCTGCGGTCATTGAGTTCGATCAGCGCGACGTGCTCACGCGCGGCCAGCTGCTGCATTGCCAGCGTGTAGCGCGCATGCGTATCCAGCAGTGAGCCGAAGTCGTACAGCAGCCGCGCCACGGGCGTGATCAACACCGGCGTGGCGCCCTTGTCGCGCGCCACCTGCACATAGCGCATCAGCAGGCGCGGATAGTCAGTATCCGGATCGGTATAGCGCGTGCGATCTTCGAACTTCGCATCGTTGTGGCCGAACTGGATCAGCAGCACATCACCACGGCGCAGCTCGCCGGCCACCGCATCCAGGCGCCCTTCGTCGATGAAGCTGCGCGTGCTGCGCCCGCCCTTGGCGTGGTTGCGCACGTCGAAACGGACCGGGTCGAGATAGCTCTGCAGCGCCTGGCCCCAGCCTGCCTGTGGCGCCCGTTCCGGACCATACTCGGCCGCCGTGGAATCGCCTGCGATGAACACCCGCACCGGCGCCGCCTGCGCGGTGGTGTAAGACAGCAGCAGCAACAGCAGGACGTGGCGCATGGCGTGGCCCCTGGTAGAGCCGAGCCATGCTCGGCTGCTTTTCGATCATCGCGCAGCAGCCGAGCATGGCTCGGCTCTACAGAACAGCTCGCGTCAGCGCGCCAGCCAACCACCATCAACCGGCAACACGGCGCCATTCACGTAATCCGACGCCGACGAGGCCAGGAACACCGCCGCACCCGCCAGATCATCAGGCGTCCCCCAGCGACCGGCTGGAATGCGGTCCAGGATCGACTGGTTGCGTGCTTCGTCGGCACGCAGCTGCGCGGTGTTGTCGGTGGCCATGTAGCCCGGCGCGATGGCGTTGATGTTCACGCCCTTGCCCGCCCATTCGTTGGCCAGCAGGCGGGTGATACCGGCGATACCGCTCTTGCTGGCGGTGTACGAGGGCACGCGGATGCCGCCCTGGAAGGACAGCATCGAGGCGATGTTGATGATCTTGCCGTGGCCCTGTTCGATGAAGTGGCGACCGGCCGCCTGCGAGATGAAGAACGCCGACTTGATGTTGACGTTCATCACGTCATCCCAGTCCTGCTCGCTGAAATCCACCGCATCGGCACGACGGATCAGGCCGGCGTTGTTGACCAGGATGTCCAGCCCACCCAGGCCTTCGATGGTTTCGCGCACCACGCGCGCCACCGGCTCGATGCTGATCAGGTTGGCCTCGATGGCCAGGCAGCGGCGGCCCAGCGCGGTGATCTTTTCGATGGTTTCGGTGGGCGGGGCGATGCCGGCCACGGCGACATCGGCGCCAGCGGCGGCCAGTGCCACGGCGATGCCCTGGCCCAGGCCGGTATTGCCACCGGTTACCAGAGCGACCTTGCCTTCCAGGCTGAAGGGATTAGCCATTGCGTATGCGTTCCTTGGTAGAGGCGAGCGGGGAGTGCGGTGACGGCCGCCGGCACGCGGTGCGCGGCGGCCGGGCAGGGCTTACTTGAGCTGGCAGATGTCCAGCACGTGCATGTCGGTGTAATCCAGGTTTTCGCCACCCATCGCCCAGATGAAGGCGTAATTGCTGGTGCCGGCACCCATGTGGATCGACCACGGCGGCGACACCACCGCTTCATTGTTCTGCATGACGATGTGGCGCTGCGCGTCCGGTTCGCCCATGAAGTGGTAGACGCGGTCGTTGGCGCCCAGGTCGAAGTAGAAATAGACCTCGCTGCGGCGGTCATGCAGGTGCGGCGGCATGGTGTTCCAGACGCTGCCCGGCTTGAGCACGGTCAGGCCCAGCAGCAGCTGCGAGGACTGGCAGGTGGCCGGCACGATGTACTGGTAGATGGTGCGCTCGTTGCTGGTTTCCAGCGCGCCGCGGTCCAGCGCCACCGCGTCCTTGATCGACAGCTGCTTGGTTTCGAAGCGCGCATGGGCCGGGGTGGAAGCCAGATAGAACTGCGCCGGGTTGGCGGCGTCCTGCGAAGCGAACACGACATCCTTGCTGCCCATCGCCACGTACAGGCCGTCCTTCGGCCCCAGCGTGTAGACGGTGCCATCGACGGTGATGGTGCCGGTGCCGCCGCCGACATTGATCACGCCCAGCTCGCGGCGCTCCAGGAACGGATGGCCGGCCGCCGAGGCCGGTTCGGTCTGCGCCGGCAGCGCCAGTGGGGCATCGACCGGGGCCGCGCCGCCCAGCACGAAGCGCTCGTAGTGGGTGTACTTCAGGGTTACCTGGCCGGCGTTGAACAGGCCGTCGAGCAGGTACAGCTCGCGCAGCTGGTCGTTGCTGGCGCCCTTGATGGCGTCGGGATGGGTGGCGTAGTGGGTCTTGCAGTACATGGCTTCTCCAGAGCAGGGGGCGGGCCGAAGGGTTCGGCCCCGGCGCGGTTCGTGGTTGATTCTAGCGGTGTTGGTAACCGGTGTCATTTTGCGCCGCACGATAGGGGGGACAGGGAGTCACGACCAACGGTCGTGACCCACCAACGGTGGTGACCTACCGGATTGAGGCCTGAAGGTGTCGCGACCAACGGTCGCGACCTACAGGACTGATGCCGCAGGCATCAGTCCTCTGGCGGCTGGCAGGAGTCGCGGACGATGAGGTGGGGGCGCACGCTGGCGATCTGCAGCGCGGCCTGGCTGTCGGGCTGGATCAGCATTGCCGCGGCGGTACGGCCGGTGTCGCGGGTGTGGCGGCGCACCGAGGTCAGCGACGGCCACAGGCGCGAGGCCAGTGGGCTGTCGTCGTAGCCGACGATGGACAGCTGGCGCGGGATGTTGATGCCCGCACGCAGCGCCACCTTGTAGATGCCGGCAGCCATTTCATCGTTGCCGGTGAAGATGGCGGTGGGCCGGCGCTTGCCCAGCAGCAGCTTCTCGGCGGCGGCAACGCCGGATTCGAAGGTGTAGCCGGCTTCGATGATGCGGTCCTTGGGCAGCTCGATGCCACGCTGGGACAGCGCATCGATGAAGCCGGCGGTGCGCTCGTGCGCCGAACGGTAGGCGCTGGGGCCGGTCACCAGGGCAATCTCGCGGTGGCCCAGCGACAGCAGGTAGTCGGCCGCTTCGGCCGCACCGTCGCGGTCGTGGGTCACCACCATCTGCGAGCTGTCATCCAGCGGCAGCGCGGCCACGCGGGTGAAGCGGCAGCCGATCTCGTCCAGCATGTCGGCCAGCGCCTGGTCTTCGGACGCGCGCGGCACCAGGATCACCCCGTGCAGCTTCTGCTGCTGCACGAAGCGACGCACGCCGTCGATGTAGCCTGGGCTGCGGCTGTCGCAGGGGTGCACCACCAGCTCGAAGCTGGAACCGCGCAGCGCGTCCAGCGCGCCGTACTGCATGTCCACGATGTACTGGGCGGTCGGGTTGTCGTAGACCATGCCGATCAGGAAGGAGCGGCGGAAGGCCAGGCCACGGGCCAGCGGATCGGGCGTGTAACCGACCTCGCGCATCAGCGCCTCGACCTTGTCACGCGTGTCCTTGCGCACCAGGGGCGAGTTGTTGATGATCCGTGAAACCGTTTTCTTCGATACTCCCGACAGTCGCGCGATGTCGTTGATCGTGGCGGCCTTGCCCTTCGCCAATGCCGGCGTGGCGGCATCGTTCTTGTTGCGCACTGACATGTAGTGAACCCGGTAAGTCTGGGGATTCCAGCGCGCGCTCAGTCCAGCGCGCGATAGCGGAAGCTGCGGAAGGTTACCGCACCGTCGCCGGCCGCATACAGGGCCGGTTTCAGTGCCAGGAACTTGCCTGCCACATTGTGATGGTAACCGGACACTTCCATCTGAACCGGGTACTTCTCCCAGCGCTGGCCATCGGTGCTGGAGTGGATGGTCACGATGTGGCGGTTGTTGGTCACCCGCAGCCACAGCTTGCCGCCCTTTGCACTGGCCGCCAAGCGGGTGGGGCGCTCCTCGCCGTAGCGGTGCATGATGAACTTCTCGCCATTGCTGCCCACGCCCACGTACAGCCGTTCGCTGTAGAACAGCAGGGCGCCGCCCACCGCGCCCGGGGCGATGTCCATCTCCACCTCGAACTGGTAGGCCTTGTCGCCAGCGATGGCGGTCAGCGGCGAGGCATCGCGCGGTGTGCTGCCCTTGCCCTGCAGCACCAGCCCCTGGCCACTGAAGCCCAGCCGCCGGTATTCATCCTGGGCCGGGTTGAAGAACGACCACTGCGGGCCGAGCGCCGCACCGCGGAAGTCATCGGACAGGGGCATGCCATGGGCGCCGACCGATTCACCGGACGGCTTGCGCAGCGGCTGGCCGAGGTCGCCGCCCTTGGCCACGAACCAGCCGTCGTCGGTCCACTCGATCGGCTCCAGCAGGGCCTGCCGGCCCAGCGTCCAGTACCCGTTTTCATAGCCGTGGTACATCATCCACCAACGGCCGTCGGTACCTTCGATCACCGTGGCATGGCCGCGCGACCACCACGGTTCGGCCGCCGACTGCGTGCGCATGATCGGGTTGTTGGGCGCGTTCACCCACGGCCCATGGATCGAGCGCGACCGCGCGGTGATCACCATGTGCCCGGTCGGCGGGCCGGCAGTGCCGCCTACGGCGGTGGTCATGTAATACCAGCCATCGCGGAAGTGGATCTTCGGGCCTTCCTGCGCGTAGGACTCCACGTCCCAGCTTTCCGGGTATTTCCAGCCGTCATAGACATGCTTCGGGGTGCCGACCACGCTCAGGCCGTCATCGGCCAGCTGCACGTAGTCGCCGCCGCTGAGGAACAGGTAGCGCTTGCCGTCCTCGCCTACGGCATGGCCCGGGTCGATGTAGCCGCCCAGGCCGATGTCGATGGGCTCGCTCCAGGGGCCCTGGATGCTGTCGGCCCAGACCACGTAGTTGCTGCGGTGTTCGCCGGTGCGTGCCGGAAAGTAGATGTAGTAGCGGCCTTCGTGCTTGACGATGTCCGGCGCCCAGATCGCGCCCACGTTCTTCGTGATCGCATGGCCCAGCGGCTGCCAGTTCACCAGGTCGCGCGAGTGCCAGATCGGCAGGCCCGGGTAGGCATCGAACGAGGACAGGGTGAGGTAATAGTCCTGGCCGTCCTTCAGTACCGACGGGTCGGGGCGGTCACCGGCGAACACCGGGTTGAGGTAGGTACCGTCGCCCAGATCAGCCTGGCGCTGGTTCTCGATGCCGCGTTTCCACGGCGTCGCCGGCGTTTCGGCCAGGGCCAGCGCCGGGACCACCAGCAGCGCGGTGGCAGCAAGCAGGGATTTCAGAGTCATGCGGGACACCATCGGGTTCCTCCGTTGTGCGGATGCGGTATCAGGGAGCAGGGTGGCCGGTGCGCGCGCGCCAGGCCGGCGCGTCGCGGTCGAGCAGGGCCTGCGGCCAGGTGCCGTACCAGTGGTAGCCAGTGCGGCGCTCGCGGCCGACCTGGTCGTAGTTCTGCAGGCGTTCGCCCTGGCGGTTGGCCAGCACCACGCTGTTGTCGGCCAGGTCGTGGAAGCGGCCCCACAGCAGCGGCGCGGAAGGGTCGGCCAGCAGGCGGCGGTCGACCGTGCTGCGGTGGTGGGCGAACTGCTCGGGCGGTGCGTCGAAGGTCTGCAGGCGCAGGCCGTGCAGGGCGTTGGCCTGGAACCACGACAATGCGCCTTCGATGGCCTGCACCGTCTGCGGCGAGGGATCGGGAATGGACATCAGGTAACGCACCACGCCCACGCTTTCATCGGTCACCAGCGCGGCCAGTTCGAACTTCCGACCGGGCCCCGGCTGCAGCGTGATGGGATCGTACTGGCCGGCCCACAGTGTCGGCTGGCCGTGCTGGCGCACCTGCAGCCGCAGCAGGCAGGCATCGCCGCGCTGCACGGCCGCAGCCACCCGCGCACGGCGCGCAGCATCGACGAAGGCAAAGCGCGGTGCCGTCTGCACCTGGCGCAGGGTGGTCAGCACGCCGCTGGTGACATCGTCTGCAAAGGTGATGCGGTCATGGTAGCCGGTGCGCGCCGGCACCGAGTGCGGCCAGCCCCCACAGCGCTGGATCTGCTGGTCGAGGATGAAATCCAGCCCGCGCAGTGACGCATCGCGATAGCGGGTATCACCACTGAGGGTGAAGGCTTCGGCCAGATAGTCCACCTGGGTGTAGGTGGTGCGGTTGTCGAAGCTGCCGCCGGGCTCATCCTGCGCCTTGCGTGCGGCCTCACGGGCCGGCGCCTCCAGTATCCGCAGCGGGTCCTGGTTTACCGGCCAGCCGCCGGAACGGCGCTGCTGCAGCAGCAGGTTGTCGGCAATCTGCCGGTACTGCTGCGGTTGCAGCCGCGCGTAGCCGTCTGCATGGCCACTGCGCCAGTGGTTCACGCCATCGTTGAAGCTGCCCACCGGAATCGCGGGGGATGCCGGCGGCGGCGCGGCCTGGGCCGCCGAGGCGACCATGCACAGGCCCAGCAGCAGTGGCAGGGCGGGGCGGCGCATCACCCGCGCAGCGCCGCCGGCAGCCACAGCGACAGCTGCGGGAAGAAGGTGACGATCAGCAGCACCGCCAGCGCGGCGAACCAGAACGGCCAGATGGTGCGCATGCTCTGGCCCACGGTGATCTTGCCGATCGACGTACCGATGAACAGCACCGAGCCCACCGGCGGCGTTACCAGGCCGAGGCCACCGGTCAGCACCAGCACCAGGCCGAAGTGGATCGGATCGATGCCGTAGGCTTTTGCCACCGGCAGGAAGATCGGCGTGCAGATCAGGATCATCGGTGCCAGATCCATGAAGGTGCCCAGCAGCAGCAGCATCACCACGATCATCAGCAGCACCATGAACTGGCTGTGGGCGAAGGACTGCAGGAAGTCCACCGCCGCGGTGGGCACCTGCAGATAGGCCAGCAGCCAGCCGAACACCGCGGCGGTGGCGATGACGAACAGGATGACACCGGTGCTGCGCGCGGCATGGATGACGGTGTCGAAGAACTCGCGCCAGCGCAGCTGCCGGTACAGCACCGTGGTTACCAGCAGGGCGTAGACCACGGCGATGGCCGCGCTCTCGACCGCGGTGAAGATGCCCGCACGGATGCCGACGAAGATCAGCGCCACCAGGCCCAGGCCGGGCAGGGCGGAGACGATGCGCAGCAGCATCGCACGCCAACCGGGGAACACTTCCACGCCGTAGCCGCGACGCCGCGCCACGGCATAGCCGGTCAGCATCAGGGCGACGGTCATCAACAGGGCCGGCACGATGCCCGCAGCGAACAGGTCGGCGATGGACAGGCCACCACCGGCCGCCGCCGAGAACAGGATCAGGTTGTGCGAGGGCGGCACCAGCAACGCCACCAGCGCGGCGGTGATGCTGACGTTGACGGCGAAGTCGCGGTCATAACCGCGCTTGACCATCTGCGGGATCATCGTGCCACCGACTGCCGAGACATCGGCGATGGCCGAACCGGACACGCCACCGAAGAACAGCGACGACAGGATCGACACCTGGCCCAGGCCACCGCGCATGCGACCCACCAGCGAGGACGCCAGTGCGATCAGCCGCTCGGAGATGCCACCGCGCATCATGATCTCGCCGGCGAAGATGAACAGTGGAATGGCGATCAGCGACGCCGACCCGGTGCCGGCCGAGATCTGCTGCACCAGCACGATGCTGGGGATGTCCAGGTAGAGCAGGGTGGCCAGCGCGGCCGCAGCCAGTGCGTAGGCCACCGGCACGCCCAGCAGCAGCAGCACGGCGAATACGGAGAACAGAAGGGTGATGCCCATGGATCAACGGTCTCCTTCAGCGTCATCGCTGCCAGCGTCGCTGGCCTGCAGCGCTTTCCACGCACGGTTCAGTGCGAACAGCACCATCAGCGCACCACCCACTGCCAGCGGCAGATAATTGATGCTCTGCGGCAGCTGGGCGCCGGCGGCCTTGATGTCCAGCCCGTCCAGCAACAGGTCGGCCGACCAGAAGGCGATGAAACCGCCCAGCACGGCCACGACAAGCTGGATCAGCACGTCCACGGCGCGGCGCAGGCCGGTGCCCATGTAGGCGTGCAGCAGGAAGAAGCCGAAGTGGCGGTTGGTATGCACGCCGCAGGCCGCGCCCAGGCTCATCGCCGTGGCCAGCAGCAGCAGGGTGACCGGTTCGGTCCAGCTGGGCGAATCGTTGATGACGTAGCGGGCGAACACCTGCCAGCCCTGCACCACCACCAGCCCGAGCAGGGCGGCGACGGCGCAGTAGATGGCGATGTCGGCGATGCGGTCCAGCAGGCGCTGTCCCGGCCCGGCGGCGGGCGTCGTCGTCTCGGTCATGGCAAGGTCCTCAGGCAGCACGGATACGGTCGACCAGCGCGGCGATGTCCGGCTGTTGCAGGTACTGCTTCAGCAGCGGCCGGGCCGCCGCACGGAAAGCAGGCATGTCCACTTCGTTGGCTTTCACCCCGTAATCCAGCACGGCGCGGCGTGCGGCACTTTCCGAGGCATCCCACTGCTCGCGCATCACCTTCACCGAAGCGCGGGCGGTATGCAGCAGCAGCTGGCGATCATCAGGGCTGAGCCGTTCAAAGCTGGCACGTGACATCAGCAGCACGTCCGGCGCATACGAGTGGTCGCTCTGCGACCAGTAGTGCGCGGCCTCGAAGTGGCGGCTGGAATGGAAGCTGCGCATGTTGTTCTCGGCACCGTCGATCATGTGCGTTTCCATGCCCGAGAACGTGTCGCCCAGCGACATCGGCGTGGGGTTGGCACCGAGCAGGCGCATCAGCTGGATGAAGATGTCCGAGGACGCCACGCGCAGCTTCAGGCCATGCAGGTCTTTCGGCGCGATGATCGGATGCTTGGTGTTGTAGAAGCAGCGCGCGCCGGAATCGTAGATGGCCAGGCCGACCAGGTCGCGGCTTTCAAAGCTGCGCAGCACCGCCTCGGCCACGCCGTCATCCAGCGCGGCGCGCTGGTGCGCGACCGAGGTGAACACATACGGCAGGCACAGCGCCTGGGTCAGCGGGAACGCGTTGTTCAGCGCCCCGGCATAGACGCGGGTGATGTCGATGGCGCCGAAGCGGGCCATGTCGATCGCTTCCGACTCGCGGCCGAGCTGGCCCGAGTGGTACTGGCGCAGGCGCAGGCGGCCGTTGGTCTCGCGCGCCAGCGTTTCGCCGATCCACTTCACCGCGGTCACGGTGGGGTAGTCGGCCACATGCACGTCGGTGGCAGTCAGCAGGGTACTGCCGCCCATGCTGGCGGCCGGCCCACGGCCGCAGGCCGCGAGCATCGGCACGGCCAGGGCAGCAGCACCGCCGGCCAGGAAGTTACGTCGTGTGATCATCTGCGCCCTCCCGCGCGTGTTCACCAGGGCAGGCCGACGGTCATCCCGCTGGCACGGCCCGGCAGGCAATGTCGCCGAAGCCGGCGAAACGCACCAGCGCGGTCTGCCCGGCGGTGATGTCATGGATACCGGTGGCGTTGCCGGTGGCGATCAGGTCGCCCTTGCGCAACGGCCGGCCACGCAGCGCCGAACGGGACAGCGCGAACGCGTAGGCTGCGCGCAGGCCACCGGGCAGGCGCGTTGCACCACCGGTGCCGACCACTTCGCCTTCGATCAGCGTCTCGGCGCGCAGCGAGGTTTCATCGCGTGCGGTCCAGTCGACGATCTCCGGCCCCAGCACCAGGCCGTTGTTGTTGCCGAAATCGGACACCACCACGCGCGGGCCGAGTTCGTTGATGGTGGCCAGCGGACTGCTGGCCACTTCCACGCCGATGTAAAGGCGCGCGGGCAGGGCTTCGGCCTGTTCCGGCGACCAGTGCAGTTGTTCGGCCGGAGCGTCCTCCAACAGCTCCAGCACGTACTCCGCTTCGACCGCGGCAAAGCCGCCGACGAACACCGGAATGTCCGTTGTTCCACCGGTAGCATTTTTCAGCTGACGAGAAAAAACCGGGCCCAGCAGGCGGTCGTCCGCAGACACATCACGGCGCTCGGCGGCGATGTAGCCGACCTTCCAGCCGACCACGCGGTCATCCCAGGCGGCGATGGCCAGGTCCTGCACCTGATAGGCGGCCACCAGGGTGTCGGGGACGGTGCCCGGGAACTCGGCCAGTGACTGCCCGGTGCGGCGGGCGGTAGTGAAGGCCTGGGCGATCGCGGCCGCATCGTCCGGCGGCGGCGTCTGCCCATGTGTGCCGTGTTCGTTGCTCAAGAACGGTCTCCCTGTGTTTGTTGCACTGCCCATCGACAGCGTCTGCAGGAGGTGTATATGGTAAACCGGTGTCATCGTGCAAGCCGCAGCGCATCACGCGCCGCCCCCCCAATGCACCCGGCACCCTGTCCCCGTCCTGCCGGAGCCGTTGCCTGCCATGCGTCTGCGTCCTGTCGTGCTGTTGTTGTCCGGGCTGCTGCTGGCCCTGCCGTTGACCTCTCCCGCCGCGCCGCTGCGCGGGAAAGAACGCCCCGGCCAGGAGCTGGCCGGCGAGCAGATCGCCCTGTGGCCGGCCGGCCAGGTTCCCGGTGAGCACGGCACGGCACGGCCAGCGCGCGTGGTCGAGCGCAGCCGTGATCCGGTGCATCCGGACCGCTATGTCGACCAGATCGATGCGCCCTACCTGCTGGTGCATGTGCCGGCACGGCCCAACGGGCGCGCGCTGCTGGTCATTCCCGGTGGCGGCTACCAGCGCGTGGTGATCGACAAGGAAGACAGCGCCCTGCTGCCGGACTGGGTGGACCGCGCCGGCTATACCCTGTTCGTACTGCGCTACCGCCTGCCGCAGACCGGCCGCGACCGCCAGGCCGCGCTGGCCGATGCGCAGCGCGCGCTGCGCGTGGTGCGCGACCAGGCCGCGCGCCGCGGGCTGGATGTCGGCAGTGTGTCGGTGATGGGCTTTTCCGCTGGTGGCCATGTCGCCGCGCGGCTGGCCACCGCCTTCGATGCCAACGCATACCCCGCGCGTGATGCCATCGACCGGCTGAGTGCGCGCCCGGCGCGTGCGGTGCTGGTCTATCCGGTCATCGACATGGGCGCCGATGCGCACAGCGGCTCGCGCGGGCGCCTGCTGGGCGAACACCCCGATGCGATGCTGGCGGCGCAGTACTCGATGCAGCACCAGGTGCGCGCGGACATGCCGCCCACCCTGCTGGTGCACGCCAACGACGACCGCGTGGTGAACGTGCGCAACAGCGAGTTGATGGCGGCGGCACTGGCCAGAGCCGGGGTCGAGCACGAACTGCATCTGTTCGCCCACGGCGGGCATGGCTTCGGCATGCGCGTGCCGGCGGGTTCGACCCTGGCGGTGTGGCCGGCGCTGGCGCAGGCGTGGCTGGTGGCAGTTGCGGAGATGGGGTCAGAGCCACCCTCCGGTGGAGAGGGGATCCGACCCGGCGGCAATGCGGAGTACGGCCGATGAGCGCGGTGCCCGACGATCTGCAGCGCCGCCGTTTCCTGCGCGACAGTGCGCGCTGGGCGATGACCACGGCCACCGTGGCGGCACTCCCGTCGGCCCTGGCGGCACCCGGCCCGCGCGCTGACATCCAGGTGCTGGCGCGGGTGCGCGGAGGCCGCGTGCGCGGCCAGCGCGAGCAGGGCGTGCTGGTGTTCCGCGGGCTGCGCTACGGCGCCGACACGGCGGGCTACCGCTTCCAGCCACCGCGCCCGGAGGCCCCGTGGCGCGGCATCGCCGATGCACTGGACTACGGCGCATCGGCGCCGCAGGGCGGGGCAGATGGCCCCGGCAGCGAGGACTGCCTGTTCCTCAACGTGTGGACACCGGCCCTGAACGACGGCGGACGCCGCCCGGTACTGGTCTACATCCACGGCGGCGCCTTCAGCAACGGCTCCGGCAGCGACCCGCTGTATGACGGCAATGCACTGTGCCAGCGCGGCGACGTGGTGGTGGTCACGCTCAACCATCGCCTGAACACCTTCGGTTACCTGTACCTGGGCGCGCTGGGCGACCGGCGCTATGCGATGTCCGGCAACGTCGGCCAGCTGGATCTGATACAGGCGCTGCAGTGGGTGCGCGAGCATGCGGCCACGTTCGGTGGCGATGGCGGCAACATCACCGTCTTCGGCCAGTCCGGCGGCGGCGCGAAGATCGCCACGCTGATGGCCATGCCCGCCGCAGCCGGCCTGTTCCAGCGCGCCTGGACCATGAGCGGGCAGCAGGTCACCGCCGCCGGCCCGCGCGCGGCAGCGCAACGCGCCACTCTGGCGATGGCGGCCGTACACGCACCGGATATCGACGCGTTGCTGCGCCTGCCTGCGGCCGACCTGCTGGCGGTCACCCGCGCCCTCGATCCCTCGCGGGTGGAAAACAGCGCGCTGTACTTCGGGCCGGTGCTGGACGAGGTGGTGCTGCCGGTGCATCCGTTCTGGCCACAGGCGCCACGGCAGTCAGCGGCCATTCCGATGGTGATCGGCAACACCCGCGATGAAACCCGCGCGTTCCTCGGCAATACCCCGGCCAACTTCGCCCTGGACTGGGACACCTTGCCCGCGCAGCTGGAAAAACAGCAGTTCGTCGATCTGCTGCCCTCGGTGGTGATTGCCGAATACCGCCGCCTGTACCCGCACTACACGCCTTCAGAGGTGTTCTTTGCTGCCACCACCGCCGGGCGCTCGTGGCGGGGCGCGGTGGAGGAACTGGAGGCGCGTGCGCGGCAACCGGCCACGGCGGCACCGACCTGGGCCTATCAGCTCGATTGGCCCTCGCCGGTGGAGGATGGCCGCCTGCGCGCCTTCCACACGCTGGACATCCCGCTGGTGTTCGACAACGCCGGCCTGCCCACGGCGCGCACCGGTGGCGGCGAAGATGCGCGCGCATTGGCGGCGGCCATGAGCGGCGCGCTGATCGCCTTCGCCCGCCACGGCAATCCCAACCACGCCGGCCTGGCGGACTGGGCGCCCTACACCCTGCCGCAGCGGCGCACGATGCTGTTCGACGTGCACAGCCGCGGTGCCGACGACCCGCGCGGTGGTGAGCGGGAGCTCTACCAGCGCGTTCCCTTCCTGCAACGAGGTACTTCCTGAGATGCGCCTGCTGCTGCCCACCCTGCTCGCCCTGGCCACCACCGGCCTCGCCCACGCCGCAGTTGATCCCGCAGTGACCGACCGGCCACCGCCCACGCCCATCCGCGCCAGCAAGATCGTGCTGGTGGGTGATTCCACCACCGCCGTGCAGGGCGGCTGGGGGCCGCGCTTCTGCGGCGACCACGTGACCTCGTTCGCCGCCTGCCTGAACCTGGCGCGGGGCGGACGCAGCAGCTACAACTACCGCGCCGAAGGCTCCTGGGCGCTGGTGGAGGCGGAAATGCGCACCCCGGGCTATGCCAACACCTGGGTGCTGATCCAGTTCGGGCACAACGACCAGCCCGGCAAGCCGGGGCGCTCGACCGACCTGCAGCGTGAGTTCCCCGACAATCTGCGCCGGTACGTGCAGGAGGTACGTGCGGCCGGGGCGAAACCTGTACTGCTGACCCCGCTGACGCGCCGCCAGTTCGAACAGGGCGTGCTGATGGATGACCTGGGCCCGTGGGCCGACAGCGTGCGCGCCGTCGCCCGCGAACTGAAGGTGCCGCTGGTGGACCTGCATGCCCGCAGCCGCGCGCTGGTGCAGGCGCTGGGCCCGGTGCCGGCCATGCAGCTTGCGCAGGCCCCGGCCTCGCAGGCCCAGGTGGCCACCGCGCTGGGCGGCACCACGGTGGGGGCCAACCCGGCCCTGGCCGGTGCGCCAGCAGCCGTGCAGAACGCGGCGCTGGAACCGATGGGACAGGCCAAGCAGGCCTTCGACTACACCCATCTGGGCGACGAGGGCGCCCGCGTGTTCGCCACACTGGTGACCACGGAACTGGCCCGCGAGGTGCCCGAACTGCGGCCACTGCTGTTGCCCTGATGCGCCAATATCGCGCCAATGTCGGCCATTTCCGTCAAATATGGGGGTAAAAGACATCGGCGCGACCGTGCCGGAACGGTCCAACATTCTGTTAACCCGGCCCGCCTACACTGGCGGGTATGGGAGACACATTCACGCCACTGCCGTTCGCGGGCCGCGAGCGCCTGCTTGCCGCCCTCGATGGGGGCGTGTGCCTGGGTGACCCCCGCGCCATCACTGCGGCCCTGCAACGGGTGCTGCGGGAGGCGATCACCGACCCGCTCATCCAGTTGCCCGCGTGCGTGCACCGCCCGGTGGACGGCCACTACGCGCGCCGCGAACTGCACCGCAGCCCCACCCTGGGCTACAGCGTCATCGCCATGTGCTGGGGGCCGGGCCAGGGCACGCCATTGCATGACCACGACGCCATGTGGTGCGTGGAAGGGGTCTGGCAGGGCGAACTGATCGTCACCCCGTACGCGCTGCTGGAACGGCGGGGCGAACGCCACCGTTTCGCCGCACAGGAAGCGCTTTACGGCTGCCGCGGCAGTTCCGGCAGCCTGATCCCGCCGCACGAGTACCACACGCTGCGCAACGCCAGCGATGTGGAGGTGGCGGTTTCGGTGCATGTCTACCAGGGCGTGATGGAACGCAGCGCAGTGTTCGACCCGCAGGGCAATGGCTGGTACCAGCGCCGGGTGAAGGTGATGGAAACCGACGCGGCGTGACCGCGTCCCGCCGGGCATGGCCCGGCGCTACCCACCTCCATCACAACCATTCCCAGTAGCGCCGGGCCATGCCCGGCGGCTCCGCTTCCGCTCAACGCGGCACGGCGGCCACGTTGTTCAACCGTGTCACTTCCTCACCGCCGTCGGCCAGCGCCACGCGCACGCGCCGGCCACTGCGGTCACCGGCCGGCAGCGGCAGCGATACAACGGCGGTTTTCGGCTGCAGGTCGCTCGGCGCGGCCATGGCCGGTACCTCGGTGCGTGCGATCTCGCGGCCACGCGCATCCTCCAGCACCGCCATGCCCACACCGCTGCCGGCATGGCCCAGGCTGTGCACGGTCACGTGCACCTGGCGTCCGTCCACGCGCACGTCGCCGCGGCCGATGCCCAGGTCTGCGCGCATTTCCACCGGCGTGCCGGCAGCAATCCGCTCGAACTCGAACACCTCGGTACGCCCCGGGCGGAACTGCATCGGCACCGATACGCTGGTTTCCAGCTGCACGGTGCGTTCGGCGGCGGTGCCGTCGATCCGGCCATCACCATCGGCATCCACGCCACTGCGGATGCGCCAGGTGCCACTGGCCACGTTCCAGCCCGTCATGTCGGCACCGATGTTACGCGCCCCCAGGTTGTAGCTGGTCACGGTGAAGCGTTCGCGCGAGGGCGCATGCACCAGCAGCGCTACCTGTTCGGCGGCACCGTCGCGGTCGAAGCGCCAGCTGACGGTGTGGCCGGGCCAGCTCTGGTTGCGCTTCAGCGCGATGCCGCCCAGGCGTGCGCGCTGCAGGAACTCGCTGGGCGCGTCCACGCGGTCGGACCACCAGTGGCCCTCGGTGTTCATGTAGGCACGCTGCACCTTGGCCTGCAGGCCATCGGCATGCAGCGCATCGATGTACTTCGTATCGCCGCTGGCCTGCCATGCCATCAGGCTGGCGAAGCCGGTCTTTCCGGCATCGGCCTCGGCGGTCAGCGTCGGGTACCAGTCCTGCTGGCGACCCAGCACCTCCACGTAATTTTCGCCGAGGTTGGCCAACGCACCCGGGCCGCCACGGGCCACACGGTAGTCCAGCGCCTGCAGGTACTTCGCATCGCCGGTCCAGCGCCATGCGGCCCAGAACGTGTGCATGATGTCGCCGCTGCCCGAACCGTTGTTCAACTCGCCACCACGGGTGTCGCCGGTGGCCCAGTTGATCTCGTTCGGCAGGGTGAAGCGGCCCTTCTCATCGGTGCCCGCATGGGCCAGATAGCCATCGGCCAAGCCGATCACCAGCCTGCGGCCGGTCGCATCGGCGTTGTACTGGCCGAGCAGGAACGCCGGGTGCAGCACCGGGAACGAATAGGGCTTCTGCCATTGCCAGTTCGGCTCGCGGTAGACCTTGTTGCCGCCGAACCAGTTGCTGGAGAACAGCAGATGGCCCTGCGGGTTGCGCAGGATGATGCGCTCGTCGAAGGCTTTCACCGTTTCCATCAGACGCTCCAGCGTCAACGGGTCGCCCCAGTTGAGGTAGAGCATCGCGCTGTTGGTGTTGATGCCTTCCTCGTAGGAATGCAGCTCGTCGGTCTCGATGGTGCTCAGGCCGTTGCTGAACATGCCATTGCGGTACACCGCGTCGGACAAGGCGGTCAGCGAGGCATTCAGTCGATCCGGCTGCACGCCCATCAGTGCCAGCCCCGGCCACTGCTGTGTCAGGTCGGAATCATCGGAAATGCCGCCGCCGAAATCACCATAGGCCACCTGGCGCTCATCGATCCACCAGTCCACGAACTGCCGCACCTGGGCCAGGTCCTGCACCTGGTGGAACGCCCACGCCGGCACGCCTTTGGGCACGGCCGGTGCGGTGTAGGGCGGGCGGCCCTGGCTGTTGTAGCTGATGTAGTTCCAGTACAGGCGGCCGAGTTCATGGTCCGGATCCACCCGCAGCAGATCGCTCAGGTCGGCATACACGCGGGCATACAGGCGCTGGCGCTTGGACGTGGTGTGTTCCTCCACCAGGAAACCCCAGTTGTCGCGCACCTGGTTGAAGCGGTCGGCCACGTGTTCCTTCAGTGCTTCGGCGCGCGGCTTGAACACCAGCCGGATCTGCGCCCCGTCCAGCGCGGCGGCATCGAAGCCCGGCGCGGCCGAGGCGATGCTCAGCCACAGGCTGTCAGGGGTAAGGATGCGGTCGCGCAGGTCCAGCCACAGGGTGCGCTTCTGTCCCGGCTGCACCGACACCGAGACATCGATCATGTCACGCGCCGGCCAGATCGGATCCTTGATGCGGATGTTCAGCGGGATCAGGCCATCGTGCGTGGCCGGCAGGTCCAGCGCCGGAATATCGATGGCCACGCCGTCCAGGCCGTCGTGCATGTTCTCCCAGCTGTAGGCCCAGCTGCGGATCAGCGGCTGGTTGGCCGGTGCATCGCCCACGCCCGAGGGAATCAGCACGTGCACGATCGGCCGCGGCTGCACCGGCAGGCTGTCGGCACCACGGCGGCGCGAACCTGCGCCCTTGGGCAGGGCCATCACCGTGCTGCGCTCGGCGGCCGGGAAGCGTCCATCGATATATTGCCGCAGCGCATCCAGGTTGGTGTAGTCGGGCAGCGCCCGGCTGTCGATCACGTAGGTCTGCTTCACCGTGCCTTCCGGCTCGGCGCCTTCGCTCACGTTGTAGGCCCAGACTTCCTGGATCGGTGTTTCCTGTTCGACGTTGCTGAAACGCAGAACGCCGCCCTGCTGCGCGGGAATGTCCTGCACGCTGCGCACCACGCCGCGCGGGCGGGTGGCCAGTACCTGGGTGGCATGCTCTGCATCCGGCCCGTGCGCCAGGGTACCGAAGGCCGCACCGCGGATCTCCATGCGGTTCACCGTCTCGCCGGCCGGCAGGGTCAGGTCCAGGTGCTGGCCGCTTTCCACGTAGGTGTTCCAGTCCGGCAGCTGGAAGTAGTCGTTGCGGCCAGGCAGGCGCGAGCGGTTGTAGACGCCCGGCCAGGTGGTTTCGGCGATGCCGTCGGTGGCCTTCCACATCCACGCCTTCAGGTCGCGGGTGTCGGCCAATTCGATCTTGCGGATGCGCGTGCTGCCCGAAGCCAGCGCCGGCGGTGCGGCGCCTTCCCAGCCGAAGCGATGCCGCCAGGCGCGCTCGTCACTGCCTGGCGCCACCGCGCTGGCCGCGACCTTGCCGGCAGCCACGGCCTGCACGGCGGCCGTATCCAGCATGCGGTCATACACGCGGATGTGCTGGAAATCGCTGCCGCGCAGGAAGTTGTAGCGGCTCTGCACCTGGTAGGGGGCCATCACTCGCCCGGCCAGGCCAAGCTGGTCCAGCGCGGCATCGTAATCACCGGTGGCCTGCGCGCGCGCTACTTCGCGGCCATCGACGAACAGGCGCACGCCCTGGTCTTCATCCCAGGCGAAAGCCAGGTGCAGCCACTGGTCCGGCCGTGGCGGCGTGTCCATGCGGAACGACACGCGGGTGCGCGCCAGGTTGGCATCGGTGACGAAGGCATCGAAGCCGTGCCCGTTCCAGTCGATGCGCAGCCAGGCCATGTCCCAGCTGCTGTGATCGGCATAGCCGACGCGGAAGATCACGAACGGTGCTGCGCCCACCGCGTAGCGCGGCCGCCAGTCGAAGGCCAGGGTGCCGCGCTGGGCCAGGATGTTGCCCGGTGCGTCCCAGGCCAGCACGCCATCGTCCTCCCACTGGATGGCCTTGCCGCGTGCACCGTCAGCGACCACGTCCACTTTGTCGCGGAAGTTCGGTACCGCTTCACCCTGCGCCGTGACGGCCGTCAGCCCCTGGTTGGCGTCGACGTGGAACAGCAGCGTCGGTGCCGGTGCAGCCAGCGCAGGCAGGGCGGTGGCCAGTGACAGCGCCGCCACCAGCAGGCGATGGCGTGGGCGGGACAGGTCAGAGGCGGTACGGAGCATGGAACCTTCCTTTCAGCAGCATTCGACGGTGCAGCGGCATGGCGGCGGTACGGTACGGCGGGGCGGGGCGTGCGCTCAGAACTTGTAGCGCAGGCCCAGGTAGTACTGGCGCCCGGTGTGGGTGTAGCGGTCGGGCAGCGACAGCGCCGAATCGACGTAACGCTCGTCGGTGGTGTCCAGCAGGTTGATCGCCTCGAAGCTGACGGTCAGCTGCTTGTTGAACTTCCAGGACATGTTGAAATCCACGTTCTTGACGCTGTACTTGCCGGTCACGTCGGCGGTGGCGTACGGGTTGCCGTCCAGGTCCCAGACGTTTTCCTGGCTCAGGATCTGGTTGATGTAGGCATCGCGGTAGCTGGTGGACACACGCGCACTGAAGCGGCCGTCGTCGTAGTACACGGTGGCGTTGTACGAGTTCGGCGACAGGTTCAGCAGGTCGTTCTCGGTGTACGTGGTGACGATGGTGTCGCCACTGCCGGTACTGAACAGGTATTTGATCTTCGAATCCACGTGCGTGTAGTTCAGCTGGATGCCGAAGTTCTTCCAGAAGCCCGGCAGGAAGCTGAAGGGCTGCTGGTAGGTCAGCTCATAGCCCTTCAGAGGGCCGCCCGGCGTATTGAAGTAGCTCTGCACGTTGAACAGCGAGTTCGGGCTGAAACCGGCCGGCAGCAGGTCCAGCGAATAGCCCATGTCGGCCCAGGTGGTCAGCAGGCGGGTGCGCTGTACATAGGTTTCGATGTCCTTGTAGAACACCGCCGCCGACAGCAGCGCGCCTTCCTGGAAATACCACTCCGCACTCAGGTCGTAGTTGGTGGAGCGGAACGGATCCAGCTTCGGGTTGCCCAGGTTGATCGAGTAGTAGCGGTCCTCGTCGAGGAAGCTGGTGGGACCACCGCTGACGCTGGGCGACAGGTTGGACAGGGTCGGGCGGGCCATGGTCTTGGCCGCACCGAAGCGCAGCACCACGGTGTCGGTCAGGTCCCAGGCCAGGTTCAGCGACGGCAGCCAGTCGTCGTAGCGGTGGCCGACGGTGGTGGCCACCAGCAGGCGTTCGCCCGCATCGGCAGTGGCGCTGGCCACGCCCAGGAACGGCTCGCATGCCGAAGAAAGATCGCCGCTGCTGGCGGCCTGGCACGGCGCGTAGCCGCTGGCGTCGATCTCGGTGCGTACATAGCGCAGGCCGAGGTTGCCGCGGAACGGGCGGTCCCACAGCTCGGTATTGAAATCCAGCTGCAGGTAGCTGGCGTAGCTCTTCTCGGTCACGTCGAAGTTGTTGTTCGACGCGCCGTAGTGGCCAACGCCGGCCAGGCGGTAGTCGCCGCCCAGCGTGCCGGTGTTGCAGTTGCAGTAGATGTCCAGCAGCTCGGCGATGCGGTTGAAATCCGGGATCAGCCAGCTGCCCGGGGTGGTTCCGTCCAGGCCCTTGCCAAAGCCCCCCAGCGTGGTGGACAGGTCACCCACGCCGACGCCACCGGGCAGTGCCTGCGACATGCGGCCGTAGCTGATGTTGCGGTACTCCTGCGTACTCATGCCGTAGTCCTTGTAGGCCAGGCCGCCACGCAGGGTGAAGGTGGGCGACACGTTGAAGGTCAGGTCGACCTTGGCGGTGTCAAAGCTGTTGTCTACGTACTGCGGGTTCAGCCGCACTTCGCTGATGTTGCCGCCACGCGCGGTGCCGTTGGCGTTCACCGGCGCGGTGCCGTAGCCCAGCCACTGCCAGGAAGCTGCATCGCCCAGCGCGAAGGGGAACGTCATCGACGGCATGCTGGCACCGTTGCGCATGTCCAGCACGAAGCCATCCAGGTTGCTGTTGTCGAAGCTGACCATGGAGAACACCGGTCGTTCGAAGCTGGACGAGGAATGGCCGACCAGCGCGTCCAGGCGCACCGCATCGTTGAAGCGGTGCTCGAAATTCAGGCTGGCCTGCTTGAACTCGGTGCTCTCTTCGATGGCGGTCGATTCGGTACGGAAATCGACGTTGTCGAACACTCCGTAGACCAGCCGGTTCTGCGCATCCACCTGTGCTTCGCGCACCACGATCTGGGTCTTGCCGCCGTACTGCGCGGTGCGGTGCAGGTTGGCGCCCAGCGAATCCTCGCGCTGGTCCTTGTCCAGCTTCGAATACATCAGGTCCAGGTTGAGCAGGCTGTCCGGGCTGAAGCGGAACTGCAGCGCGCCGGTGACACCCAGCCGTTCAATCTCGTGCTCGGTACGGATGTAGCGCGGGTAGCGCGGGATCCACGCATTGGTGGCAGTTTCGTAGGCAGCGATGTTGTCCGCGGTTGCTGCCGGACGGTCGATGCCGGTCCCGCAATGGGTGGCGTCGATGCCATAGCTGCCCCAGCCATTGCTGCGCGCCTGGTTGGCGGCGCTGCCCACGCCCTGTGCGGTTTCATTGGCCGCAGGGTTGCGCGGCGTCTGCGGGTCGTAGCCGACCGGGCTGCAGAAGCCGTAGGTGCCGTTGTTGGCGGCAGTGGACTGGTTCGAGTTGCGGTAGTTGCCGTGCTCCCAGCGCACCGGGTTGTAGCCTTCCTCGAAGATCGTGCGCTTGCTCCACGCCGCCGACACCAGCGCACCGAAGCGGCCGTCGGCCCAGGTATTGCTCAGCAGCGCCGACACGCGCGGGTCTTTCGAGCGCGACAGCTCGTTGTAGCCATACTGGCCATTGAGCGAGGCCTGGAAACCCTCGAAGTCGAACGGCCGCGACGCGCGCAGATCGACCGTGGCCCCCAGCGAACCCTCATCCATCTGCGCCGACTGGCTCTTGTTGACCTTGACCCGGCTGAACAGTTCCGAGGCAAACGTATTGAAGTCGAAGCCACGGCTGCGGTTGACGCCGGTAGTACCGCTGCCGGCGGTGGACAGGGCTTCCAGGCCGTTGATCCGTACGCGGGTGAAGTCCGAGCCGAGGCCGCGCACGGAGATCTGCTGGCCTTCGCCGCCTTCGCGGTCGATCGACACGCCGGCGATGCGCTGCATCGATTCGGCCAGGTTCAGATCGGGAAACTTGCCGATGTCCTCGGCATAGATCGCATCCACCTGCTCCACGCTGTAGCGCTTTTCATCCAGCGACTGCTGCAGGCTTTCGCGGTAAGTGGCTTTGACCTCGACCTTGTCCAGGTCGACCGCATCGGGTGCGGCAGCGGCCGCTTCCGGGGTCTGCTGGGCCTGTGCTGCATGGCTCAGGGCCAGGCCGATCGACAGCGCAAGCACGGTGAGCGGCGCACGGCCGCGATGAAGCGCGAACGACGAATCCATCTGTAATCCCCTCCCAGGGCGTCCTCAAGCGTTGCGAGATCGTTGCTGCGTGCGTGCCGGCCTCCTCCAGCACGACGCGGGCGCAACGGCTTGCTGACACCGCGGGTCACGCGTGAACGTAACAAAGCCCATGGGGGCGCGGCATCTTGCGCCGCAGCAGCAGGCGGCGATATCCGTTGCGCGGGAATGCGGCGGCGTGCAGGCACGCCGCCGCGCCTGGATCAGAACTTGTAGCGCACGCCGAGCAGGAACTGGCGCCCGGTTTCGGTGTACTGCAACGGCAGTCGGCCGGTGGCCGGCGAGTACACCCACTCATCCGACGCTTCGTTGGTCAGGTTGATGCCTTCCAGGCTCAGCTCCAGCTGCTCGCTGACCGTGTAGCGGATGGAGGCATCGATGACCGTGGTGCCGGTCATGCCGTGGTAGCCGTCCAGGTTGAAGCCGGTTTCCTGGCCCGGTGCCTGGGTCAGGTAGTCGTCGCGGTTGGTGGCCGACACGCGGCCGGCGAAGCGCTCGCCTTCGTAGAACAGCGTGGCGTTCCAGGACGACTTGGACAGGCCGGTCAGATCGGTCTTCATCACCGGCTGGCCCGCCGAGTTGAGGTACTGGATCTTCGATTCCACCCAGGTGTAGTTCAACTGCACGCCCAGGTTCGACCACCTGCCCGGCAGGAAGGTGAACGGCTGGGTGTAATTGGCTTCCACGCCGTGCAGTTCGCCGCCGGGCGTGTTGACCGGGCGGGTGTAGGTGAAGTCATCGCTGGGCGACGCACCGGTGCCGGCCAGCAGAGAGGCAGGCAGGCCGCTGTCGCTGTAGGGACGTACTTCGCGCGTGGTCTGCACGAAGCTGTCGATGTCCTTGTAGAACAGACCGACGCCGGCCATCGCGCCTTCGGCGAAGTACCACTCGAAACCGAGGTCGACATTGGTGGCGCGGATCGGGTCCAGCGTCGGGTTGCCGCTGGAGATGGTACGTGCGCCGCCGGCCACGGCCACGGTCGCGCCCGGGGTCAGGCTGCCCAGGCCCGGCCGGCTCATCACCTTGGCCGCGCCGAGGCGGATCAGGAAGTCCGGAGTGACTTCAGCCACCAGGTTGAACGAGGGCAGGGTGTCATCGTAGGTACGGCCGACCGTGGTTGCGGTGGTGCCGCTGGCCAGCGTCGACAGGCCGGTGGACGACTGCTTGGTGCGGACATAGCGCACGCCGAAGTTGCCCGACAGCGGCAGCGACCCCAGATCGGTGGAAAACTCGCCCATCAGCCAGGCGCCACGGTCCTTCTCTTCCACGCTGCGCACGTTGTTGGCCCGCGGTGCGACGGCAAAGGAGCCGCTGTTGCTGTAGATGTCGAACTGGTCGGCGATGGCACCCAGGTCCGGCACCACCCAGTTCGACGGGCTGCCGCTGATGCCCTTCAGGCCGGCCGGACTGGTCACGTCCACCGGCACGATGCGCGTGCCGTCGGCGAAGGTCGGCACGGCCAGTTCACTGGCGCGGCGCAGTTCGGTGGTCCTGAACGTGTAGTCCTTGGCCAGCACGCCGCCCTTCAGGCGGAAGCCGGGGCTGATGTTCCAGTTGAAGTCGATCTGGCCGGTGTCGAAATCGTTGTCCACGTACTGCGGGCGCAGGCGGATCTCGGCCAGTTCCCAGCCACGGGGATCGGTTGGATCGATGCCGTAGTTGATGACCGGGAAGCGGCTGTTGCCACGGTAGTCGTAGCTGTACCCATCAACATCGTACTTGTCCATGATGACGGTGGTCTGCACCGGATTCTCGTGCCTGGAGCGCGAGATGCCGATCTTTCCGGACAGGGTGAAATCATCGCCGAAGCGGTGCTGTCCATTCAGGCTGAGCTGCTTGAATTCGGTGCTCCACTCGTCGTGGCGGTTTTCGGTACGGATATCGACGTTGTCGAACTCGCCATACAGCAGCGCGTTGTCGCGGATCTCACCGTTCCTGACGATGGTGTTCGGCTTGCCCACCAGGCGTGGCGTGGTGCTGGTACCACGGCTGAAGGAAATCGCTTCGATGTAGTTCTCATCGCGCGTCGCGTCGATCTTCGAGTACAGCGCGTCCAGCGAGATCTCGGTGGCGTCGCTGGGCTTCCACTGCAGCGAACCGGTCACGCCCAGCCGCTTCTGTTCGTGCTCCATCTGCACGTAGCGCGGGAAGCGCGGGTGGAACACGGTAGCGCTGCGTGCGGCGGCGAACGGCGAGGACGCGGAGAAATTGCCGTTGCTCGGGCCGTTGGCCCAGCGGCCGGTGTTGGAGCCTTCTTCCAGCGCCTGGCGCTCGGAATAGGCCACCGAGAGCAGGGCACCGAAGGTCCCGTCGGCGAACGTATTGGAGATCAGCGCCGCCAGGCGCGGGTCGGCCTTTTCGGCCATGCCGTTGTAGCTGGCCTGGCCACTGGCGGCGAAGGTGAAGCCATCGTAGTCGAACGGGCGTGCGGTGCGCAGATCGACCGTGGCACCCAGCGAGCCCTCTTCCACATCGGCCGAGGCAGTCTTGCGCACGATCAACTGCGAGAACAGGTCCGAAGCAAACACGTTGAAGTCGAAGCCGCGACCGCGGTTGGTACCGCCGCTCTGGTCACCGGCACCCACCGTGGTCAGCGCTTCCATGCCATTGATGCGCACGCGGGTGAAATCCGGACCGAGGCCGCGCACCGAGATGTTGCGGCCTTCGCCGGCTTCACGGGTAATGACCACACCCGGGATGCGCTGCAGCGACTCGGCCAGGTTCAGGTCGGGGAACTTGCCGATGTCCTCGGCCACGATGGCGTCGACCACGCCGGACTCGCTGCGCTTGATGTCCAGCGCCTTCTCTACGCTGGCGCGGTAGCCGGTAACGTTCACCGTATCCAGGTTGGTAGCGCTGGGCGACTCGCTCTGCTGCTGGGCGGCGGCGCCGGCCGACAGGGCCAGGCTGACCGCCATGGCGAGCAAGGTAACCGGTGTCTTTTTTGCATGGTTCCGAGAATGCATGCCTTTCCCCTCTCCCAAAGGTCTGGTCTCGCGAGTGTTTCAGCGGAATGACACCGCTGGTCATGGCGGACGGTAACAGCACGATCCGGATACGGCATCTTGCACCGCAACAGATCGGCAATGTCCCCGAGATGCTTGCGGGACAATGGCTCCAGCAGACAGACGGGCTGCGGACACGACGGATCGGCACTAGAATGACACCGATAGCCAAACGCCACGCCATCGCGTGGTGCGGTTCCACGCCGCGCAGCAGCACCGCTGGCGGCCAGCGCAAGGGAGCGAACATGGGTCGTGTCGTATGTTTCGGGGAGTTGCTGCTGCGCCTGGGGGCGCCCGGCCATGAGCTGCTGATGCAGTCGCCGCAGCTGCAGGTACATGTGGGCGGGGCAGAGGCGAACGTGGGTGTCTCGCTGTCCCGCTTTGGACACGAGGTGGCCATGGTCAGCACCGTGGCCGGCAACGCCTTGGGTGCCCACGTGCTGGGCGAACTGCGCCGCCACGGCGTCGATACGCGCAGCGTGCGGCAGGATCCGGAAGGCCGCATGGGCCTGTACTTCCTGACCACCGGCGCGGTGCAACGCGCCAGCGAAGTGGTATATGACCGTGCCGATTCGGCATTCGCGCGCAGCACCGCCGCCGACTACGACTGGCCATCGCTGCTGCAGGGTGCGCAGTGGCTGCACCTGTCCGGCGTGAGCCCGGCGCTGGGGCCGGACGTGGCCCAGGCCACCCTGGCCGCCGCCCGTGCGGCACGTGCGCTGGGCGTGCGCGTGTCCTTCGACGGCAACTTCCGGCCCACGCTGTGGCAGCGCTGGGGCGGTGACGCCCAGGCGATCCTGCGCGAGCTGTTCGCCCAGGCCGATATCGTCTTTGCCGATTACCGCGACATCGAAGTCATCCTCGGCCAGCAGTTCGAGCAGCCTGACGTGGTGGCCAAGGTCGAAGCCGCAGCCGCAGCCGCGTTTGCCGCGTTCCCACAGCTGCAGTGGATGGCCTGCACCCAGCGCCAGGCCCTCAGCGTGGACCACCATGCGCTGGGCGCGCTGCTGCTGGGCCGCGATGGTACGCGCGCGCAGGCGCCGGTACGCCAGCTGCAGGGCATCGTTGATCGCATCGGCGGGGGTGATGCGTTCGCGGCAGGCATCCTTCATGGCATCCTGTCAGGCTTCGATGCCGAGGCCACCGTGCGCTTCGGCCTGGCGGCCGGCGGGCTGAAGCACTCCATTCCCGGCGATTTCAACCCCGTCAGCGAAGCTGACGTACTGGCCCTGGTGGGCGAGGAGCGATTCGATGTCCGGCGCTGATCCACGCGTTCGCGCGGTACTGAAACTTGCACCGGTGATTCCGGTGTTCACCCCCGATGACGTGGACGATGCGGTGCAGGTGGCACAGGCATTGTTCCGTGGCGGCCTGCCGGTGATTGAAGTGACGCTGCGCACGCCGCGTGCGCTGCAGGCGATCAGGGCGATGGTCGAAGCAGTGCCCGATGCAGTGGTGGGTGCCGGCACGGTGCTGACCCCGGCGCAGATGGCGGCGGCCAAGGCCGCCGGTGCGCGTTTCGCGGTGTCGCCCGGGGCGACGCCGACGTTGTACGCCGCCGCGCGCGATGCCGACCTGCCGTACCTGCCGGGCGTGGCCACCGGTTCGGAACTGATCCTCGGCCTGGAAGCCGGCCTGGACACGTTCAAGTTCTTCCCGGCGGTGCAGTCCGGCGGTGCGCCGCTGCTGTCGGCATGGCATGGCCCGTTTGCCGATGTGCGCTTCTGCCCGACCGGCGGCATCAGCGCACAGACCGCGGCGCAGTTCCTGCACCTGCCCAACGTGCTGTGCGTGGGCGGTTCGTGGCTGACCACCGCTGCCCTGATGCAATCGCGCGACTGGGACAGCATCGAACGCCTGGCGCGCGAAGCGGCAGTGCTGGCCGGCTGACCGGCGCCATGTGTGGCGCGGTCTCGTAGCGTCGAGCTTGCTCGACTGCCGTTGCCCTTGCTCCGGTAGATGTCGAGCTTGCTCGACAGCCGTTGGCGAAGATCAGAAACGGTCGAGCAAGCTCGACCGCTACCCGAAGCGATGAGCACCTTCAGCGCGCGGCAGGCTGCCCCAGCCGCCGGTACAGGGTGCTGCGGCTGATGCCCAGTTGCCTGGCTGCGGCGGAGACATTGCCATCGGTGGCCTGCAATGCCTGCCGCATCACGTCCTCGGCAATGTCACGCAGCCCGCCCTGCGCAGGGTTGGCAGCAGCTACGGGTGCAGGCGGCGCCTTCAGCAGTTCGGCAGGCAGATGGGCGAGGCTGATCTGCTCACCGGGATCACTCAACGTCACCAGCGTGCGCAGGCAGGCCTGCAGCTGCCGCAGGTTGCCGGGCCAGCGCTGTTTCTGCAGCACGTCCAGCACCTCGGCCTGCAGCACGCGGCCCTGTGCCATCGGCGCCCACAGCGCCTGCAGCAGGGCACCGCGTTCGTCCAGCTCGCGCAGGGCCGGCAGGTGCACCACATGGTCGGCGATGCGGTAGTACAGGTCGGCGCGGAAGCACCCTTCGGCCACGGCCTGCTGCAGATCGCAGTGGCTGGCACAGACCAGGGCGAAGTCCAGCTTCACCGGTCGACCACCGCCCAGCGGTGACAGCTCGCGTTCCTGCAGCACGCGCAGCAGGCGTGGCTGCAGGGCCAGCGGCATGTCGCCGATCTCGTCCAGGAACAGCACGCCACCCTGCGCCTGCCGCAGCAGGCCGGTGCTGCCCTGGCGGCGCGCGCCCGTGAACGCGCCTTCCTCGTAGCCGAACAGCTCCGCTTCGATCAGACCCTCCGGCAACGCCGCACAGTTCACCGCCACCAGCGGCTGGCCCGCACGCGCGCAGCGGCGATGCAGCTCGCGCGCGAACACTTCCTTGCCGGTACCCGTCTCGCCCTGCACCAGAACGGGCAGCCCCGCATCCAGCACACGCACGGCCTGGCGCAGCTGCTGCTGTACCGGCGCCGCCAGCACCGTGCCCGGCGCGGCCAGCACGGCGGCGGCGGCAGGGGCCGTGCGGGGAACGCGTGCGACCGGAACGCTGGCGGCCCGTGCGTGGCGCTTGTGTTCACCGTGGCCGTACAGCGCGCGCCCCTGCCGGTCCAGCAGCATGCCGTCGTCATGCAGGCGTGACAGCGGCTGGTCGAACAACGCCTCGTAGGACGCATGGCCGATGTCATGGCGGTCCAGCCCGAACAGCTCCAGTCCCACCCGGTTGGCAGCTACAAGCCGGCCGTTGCGGAAACCGAGCAGCGCCTCACGCGGGCTGCCCAGGAGCAGCGGCTGCGCGTGCAGGTGCAGCAGCTCGCAGTCGTCCAGTCCATCGGCGAAGTAACGATGCTCGATCTGGTCCACTGCGTGCCGGCCCAGTGCCAGCGCATGCAGGTGTGCGTGCCGTGCATCGCCGGAAATGTCGAGCACCCCCACGCGCTGCCCAAAGGGATCGAAGATCGGCGTGGCCGAGCAGGTCAAAATGCCGTGCGGGGCGAAGAAGTGTTCGCCGCCGCGTACCTGCAGGGCGCGACCCTCGACGATGGCGGTGCCGATGGCATTGGTGCCGACGGTGCCTTCATCCCAGCGCACGCCCGGCATCAGTGCCACCTGGCCGGCGCGATCAAGAAAGCTGTTGCTGCCCTCGGCATCCAGCACCCAGCCTTCCTCATCGGTCAGCAGCACGATGCCATCACTGCTGGACAGCGAGCCTGCCAGCCCTTCCAGCTCGGGCCGGGCCAGCCGCCACAGACGCTCCCGGCGCTGGCGCAGCTCACGCAGGGACAGCTCGGGCACCGGTGCGACCTCGGGGCGCGCGTCCACCGACAGGCCCTGGCGCTGGCAGCGCCGCCATGACTGCAGGATGGCGTCGGGCACTGCCCCGGCCGGCGATGCGCCGCGCTCGAAGAAGGCACGGCGCGCGCCACCTACATGCTCGGGAAGAATCGGCTGGAACACCCTGACGCTCCTGTGTCGCATTCTGCGACAGTTGTTGCGGGCACTGTTCCGATTAAAAGCACATCCTGTCTTCAAGCGCGATGATGACCGCTGGTGCACTGCCGCATTCCGCAGGGGGGTCATCAGCATCCGCACCGCCGCACCACGTGATGCGACGCAACACCTGCAGGGTTGGCACGCTCATTGCGTCACTGGACACAAGCCCCGGGTTGTCCGGGCCATCCAAGGAACGCCCACGATGAATGCCGTTGCCTCGCCCTCGTCCCACCCGGCCGACCCCAGCGCCCTGTTCAAGCCCCGCTATGACAACTACATCGGCGGCCAGTGGGTAGCACCTCGCAGCGGCCAGTACTTCGACAACACCACGCCCATCACCGGCAAGGTGCTCACCTCGGTGGCGCGCTCCAACGCCGAGGACATCGAAGCCGCGCTCGATGCCGCGCACGCCGCCAAGGACGACTGGGGCAAGCGCTCGACCACCGAGCGCGCCAACATCCTCAACCGCATCGCCGACCGCATCGAACAGAACCTGGAACGGATCGCGCGCGCCGAGACATGGGACAACGGCAAGCCGATCCGCGAAACACTCAACGCCGACATCCCGCTGATGGTCGACCACTTCCGCTACTTCGCCGGCGCGTTGCGGGCGCAGGAAGGCAGCCTGTCGGAGATCGACAAGGACACCGTGGCTTACCACTTCCACGAACCGCTGGGGGTGGTCGGGCAGATCATCCCGTGGAACTTCCCGCTGCTGATGGCGGCGTGGAAACTGGCACCTGCGCTGGCGGCCGGCAACTGCGTGGTGCTCAAGCCGGCCGAACAGACCCCGGCCTCGATCCTGGTGCTGATGGAAATCATCGGCGACCTGCTGCCGCCGGGCGTGCTCAACATCGTCAACGGTTTCGGCCTGGAAGCGGGCAAGCCGCTGGCCAGCAACCCGCGCATCGCCAAGATTGCCTTCACCGGTGAAACCACCACCGGCCGCCTGATCATGCAGTACGCCAGCCAGAACCTGATTCCGGTGACGCTGGAACTGGGCGGCAAGTCACCCAACATTTTCTTCGCCGACGTGATGGCCGAGGACGATGATTTCCTCGACAAGGCGGTGGAAGGCTTCGTGCTGTTCGCACTGAACCAGGGCGAGGTGTGTACCTGCCCGTCGCGGGCGCTGGTGCAGGAATCGATCTACGAGCGCTTCATGGAGCGCGTGCTCAAGCGCGTGGCCGCGATCAAGCAGGGGGACCCGCTGGACCCGGACACCATGATCGGTGCGCAGGCGTCTTCCGAACAGTTGGAAAAGATCCTGTCCTACATCGATATCGGCAAGCAGGAAGGGGCCGAAGTGCTGATCGGCGGCGAGCAGAACACACTCGGCGGCGACCTGGCCGGCGGCTATTACGTGAAGCCCACCGTGTTCAAGGGCCACAACCGCATGCGCATCTTCCAGGAGGAAATCTTCGGGCCGGTGGTGGCGGTAACCACGTTCAAGACCGAGGAAGAAGCGCTGCAGATCGCCAACGACACGCTGTACGGCCTCGGCGCGGGTGTGTGGAGCCGCGATGCCTCGCGCCTGTACCGCATGGGCCGCGCCATCCAGGCCGGGCGCGTGTGGACCAACTGCTACCACGCCTACCCGGCGCACGCCGCGTTTGGCGGCTACAAGCAGTCCGGCATCGGCCGCGAGAACCATAAGATGATGCTCGACCACTACCAGCAGACCAAGAACCTGCTGGTCAGCTACTCGCCGAAGAAGCTGGGCTTCTTCTGATCGATTGATCGGGATCAAGGCGCGGGCATGGGGCCGGCGCCATCCTGTCTGCAAGCGCACTACGGAGAAATTCGCATGAATAGAACCATGAAGGCCGCCGTTGTACGTGAGTTCGGCAAGCCGCTGGTCATCGAGGAAGTCGTGGTACCGCGCCCGGGGGCGGGCGAGGTACTGGTCAGAATCGAGGCCTGCGGCGTCTGCCACACCGACCTGCACGCCGCCGAGGGCGACTGGCCGGTGAAACCGAACCCGCCGTTCATCCCCGGCCACGAGGGCGTGGGGCACGTCGTGGCCGTGGGAGGCGGGGTAGGTCATGTCAAGGAAGGCGACAGGGTTGGCATCCCCTGGCTGTACTCGGCGTGTGGCCATTGCGAACACTGTCTGGGTGGCTGGGAAACGCTGTGCGAAACGCAGCGCAACACCGGCTACTCGGTCAACGGCGGCTTCGCCGAGTACGCACTGGCCGATGCCAACTATGTCGGCCTGCTTCCCAAGGAAGTGGGTTTCGTGGAGATCGCGCCGGTGCTGTGCGCCGGCGTGACCGTCTACAAGGGCCTGAAGGTTACCGATACCAAACCCGGTGACTGGGTCGCCATCTCCGGCATCGGCGGGCTGGGCCACATGGCGGTGCAGTACGCACGTGCGATGGGCCTGAACGTCGCCGCCATCGATGTGGACGACGGCAAGCTGGCACTGGCCCGGCGGCTGGGCGCGCAGGTCACCGTCAATGCGCGCACCACCGACCCGGCCGCCTTCCTGAAGAAGGAGATCGGCGGTGCCCACGGTGCGCTGGTCACCGCGGTATCGCCCAAGGCCTTCGAACAGGCGCTGGGCATGGTCCGCCGGGGTGGCACGGTCTCGTTGAACGGCCTGCCGCCAGGCAACTTCCCGCTGGACATCTTCGGCATGGTGCTCAACGGCGTGACCGTGCGCGGCTCGATCGTCGGCACCCGCCTGGACCTGCAGGAATCCCTGCAGTTCGCCGCCGAAGGCAAGGTCGCCGCAACGGTCAGCACCGACCGGCTTGAGAACATCAACGACGTGTTCGCACGCATGCACGCCGGCAGCATCGAGGGCCGCGTGGTGCTGGACTTCGCCGCCTGACCATCCCGCGCACGGCTGCCGCGTCCGTCCCCCTCTCCCACGGGCGCGGCGGCTGTGCAAGGGGCCAACCATGAACGACCTTCCGCACCAGGTCATCGCTACCCTCGCCGCGCTGCAGCTGATTGAAAAGCTGCGTGCGCGCCATGGCCCGCTCCTGTTCCACCAGTCCGGTGGCTGCTGCGATGGCTCCTCGCCGATGTGCTTCGCACAGGGCGACTTCATCATCGGCGACCGCGACGTCTGCCTGGGCGAGATCGGCGGCGCGCCGTTCCACATCAGCCCCTCGCAGTTCGAGTACTGGAAACACACCCAACTGATCATCGACGTGGTTCCCGGGCGCGGCGGCATGTTCTCGCTGGAAAATGGCGAGGGCGTGCGCTTCCTGGTGCGCTCGCGGCTGTTCAGCGATGAAGAGTTCGCCGCACTGCAGGCCGCAGGCAAAGCCTGAGCGCATGTAGAGCCGAGCCCATGCTCGGCTGCGTTTGCCCGTAGAGTCGAGCCTGCTCGACTGCTGTTGGCGAATCAGTCGAGCAAGCTCGGCTCTACGCAGCCCGCAGCGCCGTACAATGCGCGCATGCCCGAGGTGCTCAAGACCGTTTTGCTGTCGATCGTCGCCCTGGCCGGCGCACTGCTCGCGCTGGCCCTGGTCAGCAGTGCCGGCGGCTGGCTGCCGTCGCTGTTCGGCCTGCATCCCGGCAGCGAGGCCCAACTGGGCTGGGACCTGTCCTTCACCGTGCTCGGCGGCATTGCCGGCATCGCCTTCGCCACCTACTACGCACCGTGCTGGCCACGTGCACACGGCACCTCGATCTGGACGCTGCTGGTGGTTGGCAGCGGCTATGGCCTGTGGGTGATGGGCGGCGATTTCCCGCGCTGGTTCGCCATCGCGCTGCTGGTGTCACTACCGGTGCAGCTGCTTGGCGGCTGGTGGTTCGGGCGTCGTCCTTCCCGCAGCGCAACACAGGCTTAACAATTCCCCTCTAGGCTCGGTGCCCGCCGAAGGTCGGCAACGCGGCGCAGGGGCCTGCACCCACGGATAAAGGGGCGGGCGCGGCGTAAGACACCACAGGGAACCGGGAAATCATCCGATGCGTTACCAGATCCGGGAGGCCGCCGCTGCGGCCCCCCATGCGAAGCTTTTGTCCCGCGCCGTGCATGCGGTGCTGATCGGCGGCCTCGCCGTACTGCCCATCGATGCAATGGCTGAAGACGCCGCCGATGGCGATACCCGTGAACAGCTGCAGCAGCTGGATACCGTCACCGTCTCCGGCAGCTATGCCAAGAGCCTGGAACGCGCGGTCGACCTCAAGCGCGCCAACATCGGTTTCTCCGATTCCATCGTCGCCACCGATGTCGCCGATTTCCCGGAACAGAACCTCGCCGAGGCGCTGCAGCGCATGCCGGGCGTGACCATCGAGCGCAACAAAGGCCTGGGCAGCAAGGTCAGCGTGCGCGGCCTGCCCAGCGAGTTCACCCTGGTCTCGATCAACAACCTGGCCACCGCCTCGGGCAGTGGCGGGCGCGATGTGCAGTTCGACATCTTCGCCGCCGACGTCGTGCAGACGGTCACCGTGCAGAAGTCGCCGACCGCTGCCGACGAGGAAGGCGGCATCGCCGGTTCGGTCTACATCGAAACGGCCAAGCCGTTCGACTTCCCCGAGCCGAAGTTCAGTGCGTCGGCCGAAGCTTCGCACAATTCGATCAACGGCAGGATCGATCCGAAGATCTCCTTCCTCGCCAGTGACACCTGGGGCGACTGGGGCGGCCTGGTGTCATTCTCCAAGGCCAAGCGCAGCAACCGCACCGATTCCAACTCGGGCATCAACTTCCGCCCGATGGGCCGCTTCCTGGAAGCGTCAGGCACGCGTGGCTCGCAGGCAGCGGCGGTGCTGGCGCGTGATGCCGGCATCGTCGTGCAGGACCGCATGGACAAGGACGAGACCAGCCGCATCATCTTCCAGGACAAGGTCGGCGACCGCGTCTACCTCAACGAGCAGGACCAGTGGGGCGCCACCGCGTCGCTGCAGTTCAAGCCCAGCGATACCTTCTCGCTCAGCTTCGATGCGATGTTCGGCGGCTATGACACGCATGAAGACGAGTACGATGCCGCCGCCTACTCGGCGTCCAGCCGCAGCACGCTGGACCGCATCTACGACTACGACACCACCACCCTGGGGGCCTACGGCATCACCGTGCTGAAGGACGTGGCCTACACCGCCACCCAGCACGAGATCCTCAGCAAGGAACGCAACGCCAACACCGACTACCGCCAGTTCAGCAGCAAGATGGACTGGAAGGCGGGCGGTTGGGACATCGATGCGCTGGTCGGCTACTCCGGTGCGCGCAGGGATTCGGACTACGCCAACCTCAAGCACGTGGCCTACGCGCCGTCGCGCACGCGCTGGACCCGCAACGGCGGCGAGACCGTGCCGAGCACCAGCGGCGGTTTCGACATGTACAACGCGGCGGACACGTACCTGTTCGAAGCCTACGAAACCGAAGTGGAACAGGTGAAGGATGACAAGTACGCCGCGCAGCTCGACCTGCGCCGGCAGATGAACCTGGCGTTCTTCCCGGCGCTGAGCGCGCTGCAGTTCGGTGCGCGTTACACCGACAAGACCAAGGAACGCGCGTTCGGCAGCGGCAAGATCCAGGGCCCGAGCGCCGGCAGCACCGCGTGGGTGAACACCCGCACGCTGGCCGACAGCAACCCGATGTGGATCAGCCAGCTGGCACCGGGTGGCGCCTACCGTCCCAGCGACCTGGACTGGCAGCAGATCTCCAATGCCTACGCGCGTGCCACCTTCCGCTACCCGGGCTATGAGACGCCGATCGATCCGGGCCAGTACTACGAAGTGAAGGAAAAGACCCTGGCGCTGTACGCCATGGCGGACTTCTACTTCGACATCGGCAGCGTGCCGGTGTACGCCAACCTGGGCGTGCGTTCGATAGACACCGACGTCGATTCGGCCGGCTTCCACCCGGTACAGAACGCCGATGGCAGCAGCGGCTACACGCCGACCCCGATCTCCAGCAGCGGCGATTACAGCAGGATCCTGCCCAGCTTCAACATGACCGCCGAGATTGCCGACGGCCTGGTGCTGCGGGGTGCCGCGTCGGAAACGCTGATGCGTCCGTCGCTGACCGACATCGCCTACCGCCGCACCGTCAGCTGGAGCAGCTTCCGCTTCATGGACGGCAACCCGGCGCTGAAGCCGACCACCGCCAAACAATGGGAAGTGGGCCTGGAGAAGTACCTGCAGAACGGTGGCCTGCTGGCCGCGTCCTACTTCTCCAAGAGGATCGACGGCGTGGTGCGGCAGTCGCTGACCGGTATCGTGCCGAACGTCGAGAAGCTCAACGCCAACGGATCGCTGGACGGCTACTACGACTTCGAGGTGTACCAGCCGGTCAACGCCGACGGTTCCTACAAGGTCACCGGCGTCGAGCTGGTCGCGCAGCTGCCGCTGTCGATGCTGCACCCGGCACTGGAAGGCTGGGGCATCAATGCCAACTACACCCAGCTGGACAACTCGCTGACCGGTGCGTCCGACCTGGACATCCCGACGCCGCCGGAAGGCCTGGCCGAGAAGGCGTACAACTTCACCCTGTACTACGAGAACGACCGCTTCAGCGCGCGCGCCTCGTACAACTACAAGGACAAGTACGTCGAGTACATCCACCTGAACATGTATCCGGTCTACCGCGATGCCTATGGCCAGCTGGATGCCTCGATCGGCTTCCGCCTCAATGACACCTGGAAGCTGAACCTGGAAGCGATCAACCTGCTGGACGAGAAGACCAGCGGTTACACGATCGACAAGGCGTTCCCGACCCAGTACGAGTTCTCCGGCCGCCGCGTCACCTTCGGCATCCGCGCGGACTTCTAAGCCACGCTGCACTGATCTGGTAGCGCCGGGCGTGGCCCGGCGCTACCGATTACCGGTCTGCAACACCTGTTGCAACCGTTCCATCCCGCGCCACGGGTCATCCTTCAGGCGCTTCGCGCGTGCCAGCGCCTTGTCCATCGGGAAGGCATCGGCGGCGCTCACTCTCGCCAGCTCCTCCCAGCGCAGCGGCACCGCCACGCCCGCGCTCTCCCGCGCACGCAGCGACCACGAACACACGCTGGTGGCACCTCGCGTATTGCGCAGCCAGTCGATGAAGATCACGCCCTCGCGCCTGGCCTTGCTCATCGTCGCCACGTAACGGTCGGGCTGTTCCAGCGCCATCGCCTGGGCGAAGGCTTCGCAGAATGCCTTGGCCTGCTCCCAGTCCGCCTTCGGCTGCAGCGGCACCACCACATGCACGCCCTTGCCACCGGACAACCGCACGAAGCTCTGCAGGCCCACCTGCAGCAGGCGGTCGCGCACGTCGCGCGCACCCGCTTTCACCTTGGCCCAGCTCACACCTTCCCCGGGGTCCAGGTCGAACACCAGCCGGTCCGGATGCTCGGGGTCGGCCACCGTCGCGCCCCACGGATGCAGCTCCAGGGTGTTCATCTGCACCAACTGCAGCAGGCCGCGCGCATCATCGATGTAAACGTGATCCTCGCGGCCGCTTTTCTGCTGCAGCGCCACGTCATGAACTGCATCACCCAACCCAGCGCCGTGGTGCTTCTGGAAGAAGCAGGCCTTGCCGACGCCATCCGGACAGCGCAGCAGTGACAGCGGGCGGCCGGCGATCTGCGGCAGGATCCAGCGTGCCATCTGCCGGTAGTAGTCGGCCACATCGCCCTTGCTGAGTCTGCGCTGCGGGTACACCACCCGCTCCGGATGGCTGATGGCCACCGCTGCATCATCGCTGCCCGTGGCCTGCATCACGCCCAGGTCCTGCGTCTGCTTATCGCTGCGCAGACGCCTGAAGCTGGCCTGGCGCAGCAGCCCTTCCTTGCCCCAGCCACGGGAGGCCACTTCGGCCACCACCACCGGTTTCACCCAGCGCACGCTGGCCGCGCGGAAGGGAACATGCGCCGGCAGCTCCAGTACTGCTTTCTTCACCGCCAGCGGTGCCAGCGCGCTGCTCAGCGCCTTCAACGCCGCATCGTCGAAGCCGGTGCCGACCCGACCGACATAGCGCAGGCCACCGCCATCGGGTGTGGCCAGCAGCAGCGAACCGAAGCCGACCCGGCTGCCCTTGGGTGCGGTGTGGCCGACGATGACGAACTCGTCGGTGTCTTCGTGCTTCACCTTCACCCAGCTGCGCGCACGGGCGTCCACGTAGGGCGCATCGACCTGCTTGCTGACGATGCCCTCGAAGCCGGCCTCGCCGCTGGCGGTGAATACCGCAGGGCCATGGTCGATCACGTGGTCGCTGAAGGCCAACGTGCCCGGCCCAGGTCCGATCAGGTCCTTCAGCAGGGCCTTGCGTTCCAGCAGCGGCGCGCGGCTGATGTCCACGCCAGCCACACCGGGCAGATCGAACACGAGGTAGCGCAGGGGCTGTTTCGAGCTGCCATCGATGACACGCTGCAGGGCCGCGAAGTCGCTGCGCCCCTGCTTGTCGAGCACGACCAGTTCGCCGTCCAGGCGCGCATCACGCACGGGCAGTGCGCGCACGGCCTGGGCGACTTCAGGGAAGTCGTCGGTCCAGTCCAGGCCATTGCGCGAGCGCAGTTTCACCTCGCCCTCGTGCAGATCGGCCAGCAGGCGGTAGCCGTCCCACTTGATCTCATGCAGCCAGCGTTCGCCATCGGGTGCGGTGTCGCGATGATCAGTCAGCTGCGGCTTGAATCCGCGCGGATACGGATGGTCACGTGCACCGACCAGCTTCAGCGCGCGCGCATGCCAGCGTGCCTCTGCCTTGCGGGGAACAGCGCGCGCGGCCTTCTTCCCCCGCTTTGCGGCGGCCCTGGGTGCGGGCATGACGTTCTCCAGAAGATCATCGGCCTCGGCATCACGCGCGTCGGCATCGTCACGCTTGATCAACAGCCACTGCACCTGCCGCCCTTTCATGGCCGTGCGCACCAGCTTCCAGCCGCCACTCAAGCGCTGCCCATGCAGCACGAAGTCGAGCTTGCCGTCGGCCAGCGCCTGCAGCGGGTCGCCCTCGCAGGCCCAGCTGCCATGGTCGAACACCTGCACGTGGCCCGCGCCGTAGTGGCCTTCGGGAATATCCCCCTCGAAGCCGGCATAGGACAGCGGATGGTCCTCCACTTCCACCGCCAGGCGCTTTTCTCCCACCCGCAACGACGGGCCCTTCGGCACTGCCCAGCTCTTCAGCACGCCGTCCATTTCCAGGCGGAAATCGTAGTGCCGCGAGCTGGCGTGGTGCAGCTGGATGACGAACTGCGGGCGCCGCTTCGGATTGCCTGCGGCCGGGCCATCATCCGGCTCCGGCGTCTGCCCGCTGCCACCGCCAAGACGGCGCTTGCGACGGTACTGGTGCAGCGACATGGCTCAGCCTGCCTTGCGCCGCAGTGCGGCCTTCTTCGTCGCCTTGGCCTTGCCGGCGGGTTTCTTCGTGGCTTTCTTCGCAGCCTTCTTCGCCGGTGCCCTGCGCGTCGCGGTCTTCTTCGCCGGCGTGCGCTTGTTGGCATCCAGGCTCTTCTGCAGCAGCGCCATGAAGTCCACCACGTTGGTGGTGGCATCCTCGTGCGCCACCGGTTCTTCTTCCACCTGGGTGGTGCCGCCCTTGGTCTTGATGCGCTTGTTCAACACCTGCTGCAGGCGCTCGCGGAATTCATCGTGGTACTGCGACGGGTCCCAGTCGGCGGCCATCGATTCGATCAGCTGCCCGGCCATCGCTGTTTCCTTGGCGGTGATGCGGTAGTCGGACAGGCTGCCGGTGGGCAGTTTGTAGTCCTCCGGATCAACCAACTCCTGCGGGTAGCGCAGGATCATCAGCACCAGCGCGTGGCCCTGCGGCATCACCGCGCACAGGTATTCGCGGGTGCGCACCACCACCCGCGCGATGCCTGCCTTGCCCGTATCGCGCAGTGTTTCGCGCAGCAGCACGTAGCCCTTCTCGGCCTTCTTTCCGGGCAGCAGCAGGTAGGGCTTCTCGTAGTAGCGCGGATCGATCTGGCTGGCGTCGACGAAGGCCTCCACCTCTACCGTTTCATGGCTCTCCGGCGCGGCCGAGCGGATATCGCCTTCTTCCAGCACGACATAGCTGCCCTTGTCGTACTCGTAGGCTTTGACGATGTCCTTCCAGGGCACTTCCTCGCCGGTATCGGCGTTGACCCGTTCGAAGCGGATGGGCTTGCGGTCACGCGAATCGAGCATGCGGAACTGCAGGTCGACCTTGCGTTCGCCGGACATCAGCGACACCGGCACGTTCAGCAGGCCGAAGGAAAGGGTACCGGTCCAGATCGGGCGGGCCATGACGCGCACCTGCATTGCGGCGGGGCGGCCAGCTTGGGTCGCCCACCGTGAAACGGCCGTGTCGGCCCCGTGCAGGACGGGTGGCGCGCGGCGATGGGTTTACTGCAGCAATGGCCGCACCGCGGCGGTGGGAATGTGGTCCAGCGCGCGCCAGGCGTCTTCCACCACCGGCCGCGCCTGCGCCCAGCCCAGTCGCGACTGTCCGCGCATCTGTTCCCAGTGTGCAGCCAGTTCCTCGCAGGTATCGGCATCACCCCCGCGTGGCCAATCGGCCGCGTGCGTGGTCAGGGCGAAGGCATACACCGGGCATAGGTCGCGCCAGTTGCGGTGGCCGCTGACACGTCGCCGCTCGTAATCATTGAGCATGTACTGCAGGTAATCCTGCGCCACGGCCTGCGGATCTTCATGGCGGCGGGTACGGCGCGGGGGCGTGCGCGGGCCCAGCGGGTCGAGCAGGGCGTTGAACACGGACGGGGCGGGGCGTTCAAGACGGGCCATGGCCGACTCCTGCAGCAGGGCGGGTGGGCAGGAATACCGGCGGTGCCGTTATCCAGCCGTGACAGATGTGTTCATGACGCCGGGTTCGCAGCGGCTTTACCTGCGCCGCGCTGTAGTGGAGTCCCCCGCCAGACGCCAGGTATTCGCCATGTCCCACCGTGACCCGCTGCGCCAGACCCATGCCCCCGTGCCGGGCGAATCCCGCGCCAAGCACGACCTGGCCGATGCCGAGGACCGTGGCGCCGGCATGGACGTACCGCACGAGGACGCGCTGCCGGTGGTCCGTCACCCTGAACAGGCAGCCCAGGACCGCAAGGACTGCGGGGACCGTCATCGCGGTGGCCAGGAAAGCCCGCTCAAGCGTCGCGAGCGCAAGCAGCACGCCAGCGACAACCAGGACCAGGCGCTGGAAGAGACCTTCCCGGCCAGCGACCCGACCTCACCGTTCGTGCCGGCCAAGGCGCCGGATTGACCGGGTAGCGTCGAGCTTGCTCGACTGCCGTTGGTAGCGTCGAGCTTGCTCGACTGCTTCAAGACAGTCGAGCAAGCTCGACTCTACGACTGCGGCAGGGTGATCCGCACGCACAGCCCGTGGCCGCCGTCGCCATCTTCCAGCGTCAGCTGGCCGCCATGCGCCTGTACCACCGCCACCGCGATGCTCAGGCCCAGTCCGGTGCCTCCATGGCGGGCACTGCGTGATGCCTCCAGGCGCTGGAACGGCTGCAGCATCCGCTGCCGTTGTGCCGCAGGTATGCCCGGGCCCTGGTCGGCGATGCGGATGTGGATGGCCTCGGCATCGCTCCACGCGTCCACCTGCGCACCGCCACCGTAGCGCCCGGCATTGTCCAGCAGGTTGGCCAGCGCGCGCTTCAGGCTGCGCGGGAATCCGGGACAGGCCACGCCCACCCGGCCCGTCAGCTGCACGGCATGGCCGGCCTCGCGTGCATCCTCGACCACCGTGCGCAGCAGCGCGTCGATATCAATTGGCTCGCGGTCGCCGCGCAGCTGGGTGGCGCTGCTGTAGTCGAGTATCGAATCGACCAGCTCCTGCATGTCGTCCAGATCGGCGCGCCAGCGGGTGCGCGCGGCCTCGTCGGCCAGCAGTTCGGTGCGCAGGCGCAGGCGGGTCAGCGGCGAACGCAGGTCGTGCGAGACCGCCGCCAGCAGTTCCTCGCGGCCCTGCGCGGCCTGCTGCAGCTGCTGCTGCATCTGGTTGAAGGCCTGCGCGGCCTGGCGCACCTCGCGCGGGCCCTCCACCGGCAGCGGTGGCGCATGCAGGTTGCGGCCCAGGGCCTGCGCGGCTGCACCCAGCCGGGTCAATGGCCGGGTCAGCCATCGCACCACCAGCAGGGCCAGCAGCACGATCAGCAGAGTGCGCAGGCCATAGATGCGCAGCAGGTAGTCACCCAGCGCATGTGCCGGTTCCAGCTGCAGGCCGGCCTGGCCTTCGCGCACGTCGAACTGCAGCCAGTGCCCCTGCACCGTGCGCACGCGCAGCTGGAACTGGCCGGCGACGTGGCGCGCCGACAGCACCTTGTCATCCTCGCGTCCCTGCGCGTCGTACAGGCGCAGGCGCTGCAGGTGCAGCTCGCGCGGCGTGCCCAGTTCGCCCTGCAGCGATGCGCGCAGCAGCTGCTCCACCGCGCGGTCACGTGCGCGAAGGGAAACGTGGCCAGCATCCTCGACCGCCCGCACCTGCAGGTCGGCCGTGGACAGCACGGCGGGGTCGGCACCGGCCAGCGGCGAGTCAGGGGCTTCCAGCAGGCGCAGGGTCTGCGCCACGTGCGCGGCGGTCAGCCGCGCGGGTATCTCGGCCACCCGCTCATAGCGGGCGTCGTGCCAGACGGTGCCGGTCAGCAGCTGCGCCAGCAGCATGCCCGCCACCAGCACCAGCACCAGCCGCCCGTACAGGGTGCGCGGCCAGGCCAGGCGCGCCTCAGCCATCAGCCTGCACCGGGCCGGCCAGGCAGTAGCCACGATTGCGCACCGTGCGGATCAGCAGCGGCGCGCGGCTGTCATGTTCCAGCATCTGCCGCAGGCGGCTGATGCACATGTCGATGCTGCGGTCGCTGGGCAGGCGGTCGCGGCCGTAGACCTGTTCCACCAGGAAATCGCGCTCGAGCACTTCGTCAGGATGGCGCAGGAACAGCTGCAGCGCGCTGAAGTCGGTCTCGCCCAGCAGGTGGCGGCGGCCATCATCGGCCTGCAGCAGGTGGGTGCGCGCGTCCAGCGTCCAGCCGGAAAAACGCAGCCGCCCCACGTCCACCGTAGCGGCCGGGGCCGCCTGCGCGGGCGCCTGCCGCCGCAGTACCGCACGCAGCCGCAGCAGCAGCTCGCGGGGGTCGAACGGCTTGGCCATGTAGTCATCGGCGCCCACTTCCAGGCCGAGGATGCGGTCGGCCGGGCGGCCACGCGCCGTCAGCATGATCACCGGCAGCGTGGTCTGCGTGCGCAGCTGCTGGCACAGGGCCAGGCCATCCTCGCCGGGCAGCATCAGGTCCAGCACCACCGCGTTGAACGTGTCCGCAGCCAACGCCGCGCGCATGCCCTCGCCATCGCCGGCGACCACGGTGTGCAGGCCGTGCTGCCCCAGGTACTGGCCCAGCAGGGCACCGAGATCCGGATCGTCGTCGACGATCAGGATGCGGGCGGGCGGTGTGGAGGACTCGGCCATGCGGGCATCTTCCCAGATGCGGCACCGGCCTGCAGGGCGCAGGCCGGTGCCACGGCGACGCTCAGAAACGCGCGCGGATGCTGAAGGTGGTGGTGCGCGGTTCGCCGAAGATCAGCCCGTCGTAGAAGCCGTACTGGGTGTAGTACAGCTTGTCGGTCAGGTTGTTCACGTTGACGGCCAGCTGCACGGTGTCGGTCAGGGCGTAGCGCGCCATCAGGTTGACCAGGGTGTAGCCGCCCATCGGCAGGTTGCTGGCATCGTACTGCCCGCCGCCCAGCGGGCGCCCCGGGTTGGTCGACATCACCGTGCCGCTCTGCATCGACAGGCCACCGCCCACGGTCAGCTTCGACAGCGCACCGGGCAGGGTCCAGGAGGTGTTCAGGCGCAGCAGGTGACGCGGATCCTGCTGGTAGGACAGGCCGTCCACCTGCAGCCAGGTGTAGCCGGCATACACGTTCCAGCCCTGCGCCAGGCGGCCGGACACTTCCAGGTCGGCACCCTTGGACACCACGCCGTCCACCGCGCGGTAGATGGTGAAGCCGGTGTCCGGATGCACTTCACCGGTGCTCTCGGCCACGTTGTTCTGCTCGTTGCGGAACACGGCCAGCGCGGCATTCAACGCACCGTCGGCCCACTCGCCCTTGATGCCGGCTTCGTAACTCTTGCCGGTCACCGGGTCGAGCAGGCTGTCATTGGCATCACGCACGTTGCCCTGCGGGCTGAACACATCGGTGTAGCTCACATAGGCCGAGTAGTTCGCAGCGAAGTCCCATACCAGGCCCGCGTACGGGGTCACCACCTGCTGGTCGCCGCTGGCGGCACTGCGGGTACGCACGTCGGCCTGGGTGTAGGTCTGGGTGTAGGTCTTGTAGTTGCTTACGCGGGTGCCCAGCACCAGCGACAGCGGCTCGGCCAGGCTGAAGCGGCCGGCCAGGTAGCCACCCAGGTTCTGGGTGATGGTCTTGGTGCGGGCCGGGGTACGGAAGGTCTCGAACGGCGCGTAGCTGCCGTCCCAGGTGCGCCAGTCGTCGATCGGCAGGCCGACCGCGCGGTATTGGCAGCCGCTCCACGGGGCGACGCCGGCGATGCTGCAGTTACCCAGCGCGGCGCTGAAGCTGTAATCGGTGATCTCGCTGCGGTAGCCGTTGAAGCCGGCCATCAGCTGGTGCTCGCGACCGAACAGCTGCAGCGGGCCGCTGACACTGATGTCCAGGTTGTCGCGGCGCGTTTCCGATTCGCTGTGGATGGCATTGAGGAAGGCACCACTGCCATCGGGGTTCCAGAAGCCCGCGTAGCCTTGGCCGCGGGCAGCGTTGTTGACCTTGGCCACGCCGTAGTTCGTGTAGCTCTCGCCGCTGTCATGGGCGAACGCCACGCGCAGCTTCCAGTCCGCGCCCAGGCCCTGTTCCACGCTGCCGAACACCGAGGTGTTGTCACGCTTGGCCACGCTCCAGTCGGCCGCCGGGTTGGTGCTGCGCGACAGGTGGGTGCGGGTGCCATCGGCCCACCAGATCGGCACGTTGCTGCCCCACGAGCTGCCACCGTTGCGGGTGCGCTCGTACTGCACGCCCAGGTTCACCACGGTGGCATCACCCAGGTCAGCCTCGAAGCTGGCCAGGCCGCCGAGGCGCTGCACGTCCTCACGCTGGCGGAAGGTATCCGAATCCTCGGCACTGACCACGAAGCGGCTGCGCACGCGGCCATCGGCGGTCAGCGGCACGTTGACGTCGCCCATCAGGCGGCGCTTGTCATGGCTGCCCAGGGTCAGCGAGGCGGCACCACCGAACTCACGGGTCGGGCGCTTGCGCTCCAGGTACACCGTGGCCGACGGGTCACCGGTGCCACCGAGCAGGCCGTTGGCGCCGCGCACCACCTGCACGTGGTCGTACAGGTCCATGTTCAGGCCGGCACCGCCGCCGCTGAAGCTGCTGGCGCCGTTGATCAGCATGCCATCGACCTTGAAGTTGCCGACGTCGAAACCGCGCGCACGGAAGGTGGTGCGGCCGGCGTTGTCCAGCGAATAGGTGGTGATGCCGGTGGTGCTGGTCAGTACGTCATCGATGGATTCGATCTGCAGGTCATCCATCTGCTGGCGGGTGACCGTGGTCACCGACTGCGGGGTCTGCCGCAGGCTCAGATCCAGGCCGATGGCGGCCTTGCTGATCGGCAGGGTGTAGCTGTCGGCCTGCGACTGGCGGCGCGCGGTGACTTCCAGACCATCCAGGGTGGTCGGGTTGGCATCGGCGGGGGCTTCGGCATGGGCGGCCAACGGCAGCGCCAGAGCGATGGCGAGCGCGATGGCGCGCGGGCACGGCAAGGCAGCGCGCGGCAGGCCCGCGCGGGTGAGGGCATCGGCAATCACAGGGGAGTCCTTATCGGAGATTCAAATGGGATCGATTCCCATTTGCGTCATGATAGCGACGCTGTCGTGTATTCCCGCGTGTGCAAATGTAAGCGTGTGTAACCAGGCAGACAGCGCGGCCGGGTCAGCGCCACGACCATTGCAGGCCGACGCTGGCGCGCCGGTCGGGGCCCGGTTCGTAGAAGCGCCCATTGCCGTCGTTGACGATCACCGAGCCGATGTAGGCCTGGTCCAGCAGGTTGTCCAGGCGCGCGAAGGCGCGCAGATCACCGCCGGGCAGGGTCCAGCGGCGGCCGGCTTCCAGGTTCAGCACGGTGTAGCCGGGCGCGCGCTCGGTGGCCAGGTCGTTCACCACCGTGTCGCTGCTGGCGTTGGCCTCCAGCGCCCACTGCCAGTCGCCGGGCGACCACTGCAGGCGGGCGAAGGCCTGCTGCCGGGGCACACCGGGCAGGCGGCTGCCGGCAGCCACCACGGTGTCGGGCACGCGGCAGCCGGTGCCACCGCAGGTCAGGTACGGCGAACGCACCTGCGCCTGCAGCCAGGTCCAGGCAAGCTGCAGCTCCCACTGTTCGGCCAGCGGCTGGTGGTATTGCAGCTCCACGCCCTGGCGGCGGGTGCGGCCGATGTTGCGGTAGGTGCTGCGGCCGTTGGTGTTGCTGGCAACGGCCAGCTCATCATCGGTAACGGCGCGGAACAGGCTGACATCGAGCTGGGTTCCGCTCTGCGCATGCCACTTGCTGCCGACTTCGATGTTGCGGCTGCGCGCGGCCGACAGGTCCAGCGCCAGGCCGGCCTGGCCGTCACTGCGGTAGCCCAGCTCGTTGAAGGTGGGGGTTTCGAAGCCTTGCCCGACCGCCGCGTGCAGGCGCCAGTGCGGGGTGGCCTCGAAGCTGACCCCGGCTACCGGCGTGGTCGCCTGGTAGCGGCGGCGGCCACTGTCGTCGGGGTTGCTGCCGGTGATGTAACGGTCATCCGATTCGAAGCGCACCGTACTGTGCCGCACACCGGCCAGCAGCGACCAGCGCGGGCTCCACTGCCACCAGGCCTGGGCGAACTGATCGACGTTCTGCACGGTGTCGATCTGGTCGCGGCGCAGGCGGCCGCGCACGCCCAAGGTGCTGCCGACGAAGTTCTCATAGCCGGTGCGATGCTGGCGCTGGCGGTCGGCGCTGATGCCGGCCACCACATCCAGCGGCCGCCCGGCCAGATCCCCCTTCCAGCCCCAGCGCGCATCCAGGCCGCCGTAGCCGCCGTCCAGGTCGATCACCCCGCCGGCATGCAGCGGGTTGGCCTGCGCCGTCGGCGGAATCGGCAGGAACTGGGTCACTGCGCGCTGCCCGGCATAGCCCATCAGCTGCCAGCGCTGGGCACCGCTTTCGCGGGTCCAGCGCAGGCCGGCCTGCTGCTGCCGCACCGATTTGCGCGTGTTGTACTGCTGGGCCACAGCCGTGGCCTGACGCGGGTTGGCCGCCACCTGGGCGCGGGTCAGGCCCAACGGGTCCTGCGCATCGGGCGCGTCCAGCGCGTTGAGCAGCAGTTCCAGGCGGCCGCCCCCCAGTTCGGCACCGAGCCGCGCGTTGAGCGATTCCCGCCGCGCCGCGCTGTGGTCGCGCCAGCCATCGGTACGGAAGTGGTTGACGGCGATGTTGTAGTCCGCCACCGGCCCGGCACCCCGCAGTTGAGCACCGAGGCTGAGGGTGTTGTCGGCACCGGCGTTCACCCGCAGCCGCCACGGGTCACCGGCCTGGCCCTGCGCGCTCCACACCTGCAGCACGCCGCCGGATGAGTTGCCATACAGCGCCGAGAACGGGCCGCGCAGCACATCGATGCGCTCGGCGCCCAGCAGGCTGGCATGCGACAGCTGGCCCTGGCCATCGGGCATGGTGGCCGGCACGCCATCGATCAGCACACGCACGCCACGCACGCCGAAGGTGGAGCGCGCACCGAAGCCGCGGATGGACAGCTGGGTGTCCTGCGCATAGTTCTGGCGGTCGCGGGCCAGCACCCCGGGCACGCCGGCCAACGCTTCGGAGACCTGCACGCCGGGCCCGCTGCGGTCATCGCCCACCCACACCGTGTCCTGGCTGGCCGGCAGCGCGAACGGGTCGATGCCCTGCACGCGTGCGGCCTGGACTTCCACGGTGGGAAGCTGCGGCGGGGCAGGCTCGGCGGTCTGGGCCAGCACCGGCAGCGGCAGCAGGGCGATCAGCAGGGGCAGGCGGCGTGGCGCCAGAGGCTCGTTCATCGTTCAGTTACACGCACGGCGGGGAAACAACCCGGCATGGTACGGGCTGCGGCGTGACGATGGCCGCCGCGCCGGTGGCACGCTTTGTTACGATGGGCCGGTTGCGGCCGCCGGCCGCAGCTTCGCGACCCGCGCTTCTTCTCCCCCTCTAATAGAACGAGTACCGCCGTGTCCTTCTTTGCAAACGTGGAACTGGTCCCGGGCGACCCGATCCTGGGCCTGACCGAGGCGTACAACGCCGACAGCCGCCCGACCAAGGTCAACCTGGGTGTGGGCATCTACTACGACGAGAGCGGCCGCATTCCGCTGCTTCGCGCCGTCAAGCAGATCGAGCAGCAGCTCGCCACCGAAGCCAAACCGCGTGGCTACCTGCCGATCGACGGCCTGCCTGCCTACACGCAGGCGACCGGTGAGCTGGTGTTCGGCAAGGACTCGCCGCTGCTGGCCGCCGGCCGCGTCACCACCGCACAGACCGTCGGCGGCAGCGGTGCGCTGCGCGTCGGCGCCGATGTGCTGAAGAAGCTGCTGCCGCACGCCACCATCGCGATCAGCAACCCGAGCTGGGAAAACCATCGCGCGGTGTTCGGCGCCGCCGGCTTTGACGTGGTCGAATACACCTACTTCGACGCCGCCACCCATGGCGTGGATTTCGACGGCATGCTGGCCGATCTGCAGAAGCTGCAGGCCGGCACCGTGGTGCTGCTGCACGCCTGCTGCCACAATCCCACCGGCGCCGACCTCACCGTCAGCCAGTGGAAGCAGGTGGCACAGGTCCTGAAGGACAAGCAGCTGTTCCCGTTCATCGACATGGCCTACCAGGGCTTCGACAAGGGCATCGAGCAGGATGGCGCCGCCGTGCGCATCATCGCCGAAGCCGGCATCGACAGCTTCATCGTCGCCAACTCGTACTCCAAGTCGTTCTCGCTGTACGGCGAACGCGTAGGTGCACTGTCGATGGTCGCCCCGACCGCAGCGGACGCGAAGGCCGTGCAGTCGCAGGTCAAGCGTGTGATCCGCACGATCTACTCCAGCCCGTCCACCCACGGTGCCGCGCTGGTGGCCGGCGTGCTGACCAACCCGGACCTGCGTGCGATGTGGGAGCAGGAACTGACCGAGATGCGCGAGCGCATCCACGCCCTGCGCCAGGGCCTGGTTGAAAAGCTCGCCGCCGCCGGTGCGCCGCAGTTCGGTTTCATCAACGAACAGGCCGGCATGTTCTCCTACTCCGGCCTGAGCCGTGAGCAGGTCGAACGCCTGCGCGACGAGTTCGGCATCTACGCCGTCGGCACCGGCCGCATCTGCGTGGCCGCGCTGAACCAGAACAACCTGGAATACGTCGCCAAGGCCGTGGCCACCGTCGCCAAGGGCTGAAGCAACGCTGCACAAGCTTGAAAACAAAGGCGCCGAAAGGCGCCTTTGTTTTTGCTCCTGCTCCTGCTCCTGCCTTTGCCTCTCCCTCCGCGCTCGCGGCGAACCCTGAAGCGCGCGGGAGGGGGAGGCGATGCAGGACCGTTGGTGCCATGGATGGCGCCATCGAGCTTACAGGGATGTACTTGCAGCGTGTCCTGCATCGTCTCCCCCTCCCGCACGCCTCGACCGAAGGAAGGCGCCACGAGCGCAATGCATCTGGAAACGATTACGCCCTCCCACGCTCACGCACGCGTGTGCAGGACGAGCGACAATAGGCGTTTTCCCGCTGCCGAGACCTGCCCGCTCATGTCCCGTACTTCGTTGACCCGCTTCCTGATCCAGGAACAGCACGTCGGCCGCATCAACGCCGACCTGCGCCAGCTGATCGCCGTGGTCGCCCGCGCCTGCACCAGCATCTCCATCGCCGTCAGCAAGGGCGCCCTCGGCGGCGTACTGGGCGAAGCCGGCACCGGCAACATACAAGGCGAAGCGCAGAAGAAGCTGGACGTCATCAGCAACGAGATCCTGCTGGAAGCCAACGCCTGGGGCGGCCATCTCGCCGCCTGCGCATCGGAAGAGATGGACCACAGCCAGCCGGTGCCGGACATCTACCCGCGCGGCGATTTCCTCCTGCTGTTCGATCCCCTCGATGGCAGCTCCAACATCGACGTCAACGTCTCCGTCGGCACCATCTTCTCGGTGCTGCGCTGCCCGACCAACATCGAACTGCCGGGCGATGAAGCCTTCCTGCAGCCGGGCAGCAGGCAGGTTGCCGCCGGTTACTGCATCTACGGGCCCAGCACCCAGCTGGTGCTCAGCGTTGGCCACGGTACGCATGCGTTCACCCTGGACCGCGAAACCGGCGAGTTCGTGCTGACCACCGAGAACATGCAGATTCCGGCGGCCACCCAGGAGTTCGCCATCAACATGTCCAACCAGCGCCATTGGGAAACGCCGATGCAGGGCTACGTGCAGGACCTGCTGGCCGGCAAGGAGGGCGCGCGCGGCAAGAACTTCAACATGCGCTGGATCGCCAGCATGGTGGCCGACGTGCACCGCATCCTCACCCGCGGCGGCATCTTCATCTACCCTTGGGACAAGAAGGAACCGGACAAGGCCGGCAAGCTACGCCTGATGTACGAAGCCAACCCGATGGGGCTGCTGGTTGAACAGGCCGGCGGTGCCGCGTGGACCGGTCGCGAGCGCATCCTCGACATCCAGCCGAACCACCTGCACCAGCGCGTACCGGTGTTCCTCGGCTCGCGCGAGGAAGTGGCCGAGGCAGTGCGTTACCACCAGGAGCATGACGCGCAGAACGCGTGATTCAGGCCATCCCTACAGCGGTCATGGCAGTGCGATGACATGACCGCGGGGTGACAGCGGCGGCGGCAAACGGCACCATCAGGCCCTTGCCGCCGAAGGATTGCATGCATGCACGAGCCGGGCCCGGTCGATTTCATCGAAGTCATCCACAACGCCGTCCCCAGTGACGTGTGCGCCGCCATCGTGGCCCGGATGCGCGACAGCCAGGGCCTGAAGCCCGGTGCGGTGGGCAGTGGCGTTTTCCCCGAACTCAAGCACAGCAAGGATCTGCGCATCAGCGGGCTGGACGCGTGGCGCGACGTGGACAACGCCCTGCAACAGGCAGTTTTTGCCGGGCTGCAGACTTATCTACGCCGTTATCCACAGGCGTTGATCGCACCGCTGATGTTGCAGATCGAAGGCAGCAACGGCCCACGCCGACTGTCAGCCGAGGATTTTCCCGACATGGCGCCGGAACAGCTGGCCGACCTCGCGCGCACCTGCCTGCGCCCGGGTGCGATCAACCTGCAGTGGTACGCGGCGGGCGAGGGCGGTTACCCCTACTGGCACTGCGAGCTGTACCCGAAGGATGCACAGGCCGAAACGCTGCACCGCCACCTGCTGTGGACGTTGTACCTCAACGACGGGTTCGAGGAAGGCGAAACCGAGTTCCTGTTCCAGGGCCGCAAGATCGCACCGCGTACCGGCAGCCTGCTGATCGCGCCCACCGCGTTCACCCACACCCATCGCGGCAACCGGCCGCAGGGCGGCGACAAGTTCATCGCCACCAGCTGGATCCTGTTCCAGAACGCGCAGAAGTTGTTTGGTGGGTAGCGCCCTTCGTAGAGTCGAGCCATGCTCGACTGCTTTGGCTCTGTGTAGAGTCGAGCCATGCTCGACTGCTTCTCCGCTCTCAGTCGAGCAAGCTCGACGCTACACTTCAGAACAACGAACCCTGCGGTGATTCCTTCCGCGGCGGCAACGGCTTCAGGAACCGGCTGCAATCCAGCTTCGGCCAGTGGCTGTTCTGTGCGTTGAAGCCCAGCCGCTTGCGCGCCAGCTTGAAGCGGTTGTTCAACAGCTCCGCATACACGCCCTGGCCGCGCATGCGCGTGCCGAACTGGCTGTCGTAATCCTTGCCACCACGCAGTTGCTGGATGGTGCTCATCACGTGCGCGGCGCGGTCAGGGTGATGCGTGTCCAGCCAATCGCGGAACAGCGGCGCGACTTCCAGCGGCAGGCGCAGCAGCACGTAGCCTGCGGTTGCTGCACCGGCGTCGTGCGCGGCTTCCAATACGGCTTCCAGTTCGCTGTCGTTGATCCACGGAATGACCGGCGCCACCATCACGCCCACCGGAATGCCCGCCTCATGCAGGCGCTTCATCGCACGCAGGCGCGCGTGCGGTGCTGATGCACGCGGCTCGAGTTTCGCCGACAGGTGCGGGTCCAGCGAGGTCACCGAGAAGTGCACGCTGACCAGGTTCTCTGCCGCCAGCGGTGCCAGCAGGTCGATATCGCGCTCCACCAGCGCGTTCTTGGTGATCAGCGAGAACGGATGCTTCGTCTCCAGCATCACTTCGATCAGCTGGCGGGTCAGCTTGAGCTTGCGCTCGATCGGCTGGTAGGCATCGGTGTTGATCCCCAGCGCGATCGGCTGCGGCACATAGCTCGGCTTCGACAGTTCCTTGCGCAGCAGCTGCGGCGCATTGGTTTTGGCGAACAGCTTGGTTTCGAAATCCAGGCCTGGCGACAGATTCAGATAGGCGTGCGACGGGCGGGCGAAGCAGTACGAGCAGCCGTGTTCGCAGCCGCGGTAAGGATTCACCGACTGGCTGAAGCCCACATCCGGCGAAGTGTTGCGGCTGATGATGCTGCGCGCGGTTTCCGCACGTACCTCGGTGCGCAGACGCGGAGCAAGAAATTCCTCGCTTTCGTCGATGGCCCAGCCGTCATCGACAGCCTCGCTGACCGTACTTTCGAAGCGCCCAGCAAGATGGGAGGTGGAACCCCGGCCCTTGATGGCGGCCTGGGCATTGCGAGGGTGGGGTTGCATGGCGCCCTCCGGCCAATCAAGAGACTTTAGTATTATTGCTAACCACAGGCAGCGCAAGCGGCCAGGATTCACGTGGCGGTAGGCGTTTGGGCGGATGCGGAGGCACGTTGACCCCAGTGTTATCCACAGGTCTCACATATTCGCGCACGCGCCATCGCCGCAGGAGGCCGGAAGCATGGGCCACGGACGTCTCAGCAGTTGCGATGGGCACCGGCGGCAGCGCCGGGACATTCCCGGCGTCGGCAGTTACAGCAGGGCCAGATAGCCCCGCACGGTGGTGTCCAGCCCGTCATACAGGGCCTCACCGATCAGCGCGTGGCCGATCGAGACCTCCAGCACCTCCGGCACCGCCGCCAGGAAGTCGCGCAGGTTGTCCTGCGAAAGATCGTGGCCCGCATTCACGCCCAGCCCGACCGCCTGGGCACGGCGCGCGGCAGTGGCGAACAGGTGCAGCATCGCGGCAGCATCACCGGACACGTGCGCTTCAGCGTAGGGTCCGGTGTACAGCTCGATGCGATCGGCGCCGACGGCGGCGGCCTGTTCCAGCAGCGGGTTGCCCGCATCCACGAACAGGCTCACGCGGCAGCCCAGCGCTTTCAGCTCAGCCACCAGCGGGCGCAGGCGTTCACCATCACGTTCGAAGTCGAAGCCGTGGTCCGAGGTGATCTGGCCATCGCCATCCGGCACCAGGGTGGCCTGCGTCGGGCGCGTCTGCGCGCACAGCGGCAACAGGCCCGGGTAGCCCTCGCGCGGCGGCGCGAACGGATTGCCCTCGATGTTGAACTCCACGCCCCGCGCGCGGGTCAGGGTCGACAGCGCCAGCACATCCTCGGCCGTGATGTGGCGACGATCCGGCCGCGGGTGCACGGTGATGCCATGGGCACCGGCATCCAGGCAGGCCTGGGCGGCACGCACCACATCGGGTTCGGCACCGCCGCGCGAGTTGCGCAGGACGGCGATCTTGTTGACGTTGACGCTGAGCTGGGTCATGGAACGGGATTACGGGGTGGACGAGGGTGGGGTGATGCTGTCAGCGGCCTGGACGCGGGCCTGCTCGCGCAGGCGCCGCAGCTCCTCGGCATCGACCAGGGTGGACGGATCGCGCTGCAGGTCGCCGAAGCGCGCTACGTAGCGGCCGCGCACCCACGCCAGCAGGAAGCCGAGGGCGGCCAGCAGGGCCAGCGACATCAGGCCCATGTTCGAAGTTTTCAGCGCAAAGGCGAAGCAGCCCAGCGCCAGCAGCAGGTACAGCCAGTACATATCCAGTCCTCCCCGGTCATCGGCCGCAGTGTAGCGCCGCCTTACAGCAGCGGCGAGGCCAGGCGGGCGAAGGCTTCCGGCAGGCGGTGCAGCCACAGCGAGCGGCCAGCCTCATCGTACACGCGGCGGGCGCTGTCGAACTCGGCCTGCAGCAGCGTGGCCAGTTCCGCCACGCGGTCGCGGTCGCTGATCATCATCGACAGCTCGAAGTTGAGCCGGAAGCTGCGGTGGTCGAAGTTGGCGCTGCCGACGATGCAGACATCGTCATCGGCGATGAACGCCTTGGTGTGCAGCATGCGCGGCCCGTATTCGTAGATTTTCACCCCGGCGTGCAGCAGCTCGTCGAAGTAGGAGCGTGCGGCCTGGGTGACGAACCAGGAATCACTCATCTTCGGCACCAGCAGGCGCACGTCCAGCCCGCCCAATGCCGCCGAGGTCAATGCCATGCGCGCGGCCTCGCCGGGCACGAAGTAGGGCGTCACCAGCCAGACCCGCTCGCTGGCTTCCTGGATGGCGGCCACGTGCAGGCGATGGATGGTTTCCCAGCCCGAGTCCGGGCCGGACACCAGCACCTGGGCGTCGATGCTGCCATCACCGCGCGACGGCGTGTCCGCCGGCCACATCCGGGCAACATTGAACTGCGACGGCTCCTGGCCGCTGGCGTACAGCCAGTCCTCGGCGAACACAAGCTGCAGGCTGCGCACGACATGGCCGCGGATGCGCATGTGCAGGTCGCGATAGGCGTTGGGGTTGCGGCTTTCGTCTTCCTCGTCGGTGATGTTGATGCCGCCAGTGAAGGCCACCCGGCCGTCGATGATGACCAGCTTGCGGTGCGTGCGCAGGTTCAACCACGGCCGCTTGAAGGGTTTCAGCAGCTGCCGCGGGTGGAACCACACGGCTTCGCCGCCGGCATCCAGCAGCGGCTGCAGGAAGCGCTTGGGCACCGGGGATGATCCCACCGCGTCGAGCAGCAGGCGCACCTGCACGCCGGCCCGCGCGCGCTCGACCAGGGCGTCGCGCAGGGCGGTGCCGGCGTGGTCGGGGTTGAAGATGTAGTACTCAAGATGGATGTGGTCGCGCGCCTCCGCCACCGCCTCCAGCAGCGCGGCGTAGGTCGCCGCGCCATCCACCAGCCAGGTCACTTCGGTGGCGCTGCTGGGCGCCAGGCCGGTGGTGGCCTGGGCGACCTTGGCCAGCTCGGTGCAGCCGGCATCGGGCGGGCAGACATCGCTGTAGTGCTCCATGCCCGAGCGAGCGCGGCCACGGCGCAGGCGTTGCCGTTTCACCTTCTGCGGGCCCAGCAGGTAATAGATGAAAAGCCCCAGGTAGGGCAGCAGCGCCAGCGACAGGATCCAGCTCAGCGTGGCCACCGGCTCGCGCTTCTGCAGCATGATCCAGCCGGTCAGGGCGAGCAGGTACAGCAGATAGGCGACGGCGAGGATCGTTCCCAGGTGGGCGATGCCATCAAGCCAGAGGCGCAGCGAATCGAAGAGAGCGAGCATGCGCCGATCATAGCGGGCGCACGTGTGGTGATGGGGTCAGCGGTGAGGGGGGCGGATCCCTTCCCGCGGGGAAGGGCTCGGCCCCCGCGCAAAAAAAGACGCCCCTGTCTCCAGGGGCGTCTGCAGTCGCGTCATGACTGTTGTGCTGCGGTAGTACGTATTACTGCTGCACGAAGCCGATCTTCTTCATCTGAGCATTCTTCGCGGCGGCCAGGACCTTGGCCATCACGTCGTACTCGGAGTCCGGGCTCGCGTCGATACGCAGTTCGGGCTGGTTGGTCGGGTCACGCTGGACCTCCTGTTCCATCCGCTGCTGCAGATCGTGCGTTGCGATCGGGCTGTTGTTCCACGAGACCTGGTTGCTGGCGTCGATCTTGAGTTCGATCGGCGGCGGCGGTTCGACCAGCTGCGGCGGTGGGTTGAGCACGCGCTGCGGCAGGTCCACGGCGATCGGGTACGTCATGATCGGCGCGGTCACGATGAAGATGATCAGCAGAACCAGCATCACGTCCACAAGGGGCGTGACGTTGATGTCGGCCATGGGGCCCTTGCCACCACCACTACTGAATGCCATGGCTTATTGCCCCTTCTCTTTGGTCGCAACGAAGCCGACGTCCAGCATGCCCTGCTCCTGCGCGACCTTGGTCAGGTCGTTGATGACGCGCATCTTGGTGGTGCGGTCACCACGCAGGTTCAGCGGCGGCTGCGGGGTCTGCTGGGCGGCGGTCGCCAAGCGCGACTCGAGAGTCTGCTTGTTGATTTCCTCGTCGTTCCAGTAGATCGAGCCGTCTTCCTTGACTGCCAGGGTGATCGGACCCTTGCGGTCGTTGGTGTCATCCGGCTTCTGGACCAGATTGGCCTCCGGCAGATCCACCTTGACCTTGTGGGACATCAGGGGCGCCGTGATGATGAAGATGATCAGCAGCACCAGCATCACGTCCACGAGGGGCGTAACGTTGATGTCGGCCATGGGGCCGCCGCTGTTACCACTACTGAAAGCCATAACGGGCTCCGTCTAGATCTTGGTGACTACTTGGTTCGTCGCAGGGTGACGCGCGCCGCAATCAGCGGACGCGCGAACCAGTGGCGAAGAAGTCGTGCAGGTCGTGCGCGAAGGTATCGAACTTGCTGATGGTCGCGCTGTTGATCTTGCTGAAGAAGTTGAAGGCGAACACGGCCGGGATTGCGACGAACAGACCGATGGCGGTCATGATCAGCGCTTCACCCACCGGGCCGGCAACGGCGTCGATCGAAGCGGAGCCGGTGGCACCGATCTTGATCAGCGCGCCGTAGATGCCCCACACGGTACCGAGCAGACCGACGAACGGAGCGGTTGCACCGACGGTGGCCAGCAGGGTCATGCCCGACTGCAGCTTGTTGCTTTCGCGGGTCACGGCCTGGCGCAGGGCGCGGTCGACGAACTCGGAACGGCTCAGGTTCTCACCCAGACCGCCGGTGGCGCCGCCTTCAGCGCGCTGGTGGTGGGCAGCGGCCTGGGCAGCGTCCAGGGCGATCTTCGAGAACGGCTCGGAAGCCGGCTGTTCTTCCATCGCACGGATGGCGTCCTGCGCGTTCGGGGTGTCCCAGAACAGGCTGACGACGCGATCAGCAGCACTCTTCAGGCGGACCGAACGGAAGATGTTGATGACGGTCCAGTACCAGGACATGGCCGACATGACGATCAGGGTCAGCAGCACCACCCAGGAAACAGCGAAGTCACCCGGCTGGGTGGTCATTTCGTGGATCAGGTGCTCGAAGCCCATCTGCGACAGGGCGTTGGACGGATTGCCCCCGGCAGCAGCGGCGATGAAAAGTTCCTGCAGCATGACGCTTACCTTTGTTGTGTGTGGTGATAAAGGGTGTAGCTAAGCTAGACAATCGAACCCGCGGATGGGGTGGCCAGCGGCCACCCGCCCACATCAGTTCAGCGCAAAATTGACCGGGACGCGGACGCGGCCAGCAGCCTTCTTACCGCCAGATTCAGCGGCGTTGAAACGCCACTTGCGGGCAGCTTCCATCGCAGCACGGTCCAGGTCGCGGTTACGGCTGGACTTTTCCACCGTGACATTGGTGACGTTGCCATTGGCATCGACATCAATGATCAGGATCACTTCGCCCTGGATGCCGGCGCGGAATGCAGCCGGCGGATAGCGCGGCGGATTCATGGCCTTCGACGAAATGTCAACGCTGGCTTCGATCGAAGCAGGCGGCGACGGCGGCGACGGCGGCGACGGCGGGGTGACGATATCGTTCGGGCGCGGTTCCGGCACGTCGACGACCGGCGCCTGCGGCGGCGGCGGAACCGGCGACGGCTTCGGCGGCGACAGATTCTTCACCGGCGGAGGGGGAGTATCCTGCGGCGGCGGCGGCGGCGGCGGCGGTGGTGGCGGCGGCGGCGCGTCGACGATGGTCACCATGACGTTGCGCTCCTTCTCGGCCACGGCCTTGGGGGCCACGGCGGGGATCAGGAGCATCATGAAGGCGGCCAGATGCAGGGCGATTACAAACGCAATGCCGAAGATGCGCGGCCAGCTCAGCCCCGATTCTTCAGTTTGTTCGTACCGGTGAACGACTAGTTGTTCCGTCATGCGCCAAGAGCTCAATAGTGGGGCCGGAATCCCGGGGGCGGAATTCCTGATCAGCGGTGCATGACACCGCAGGAACCTCCAAGCTATACCAATCCTGAGCGCCTGCGCATCAACTGTGCAGGCGTTCAGGCGTTATTCCTACTTACTTCAGGTTGATGATTTTCTTGGCATCCGCCTGGTTCTTCACGCCCTTCGCCAGAGCTTCCTGGGCGGCCTTCTTGGCCTCGGGAATGCGACCTTCGGCATGCAGGACGCGTGCCAGGTTCAGGTAAGTCTCACCGTCCTTGGACAGCGGGGCAGCCTTCTGCCACGCCTCGATCGCCTGCGGCACCTGGTCGGAGTAGTAGTAGGACTGGGCCAGCGCCAGGTAGACCTGGTAATCCGGCTTCAGGATGCCCTTCTGCAACCCTTCGTTGATGACCGCGATGACGTCCTTTTCCTTGTTCTCGGTGTTGGCATAGATCGAGTACAGCTGCTTGTACTCGCGCTCCTCGGTGAGCTGGCCGCTGCTGCGCAGCTTGTCCATCACCGCGGCGGCCTTGGGCATCTGGTCGGCCTGCATGTACATGTTGGCCAGGTTCAGCTGCGCCTTCTTGTCGTTCGGATTCCTGGCCGCCAGTGCTTCGGCGGTCTTCACCGCTTCACCGGTCTGGCCGGCCTCGGACAGGGCGGCCATCAGCAGCTGGTTCCAGTTGTCCTTCGGCTCCGGCGAGGCGGCGATGGCCTGCTGCAACACCGGGATCGCTTCCTGGTAACGCTGCAGCTGGTAGAGGGCCTGGCCCTTGGCAACCAACTCTTCCGGCTTGGTCGACTTGCTCTCGGCGAAGTACTTGTCCAGCGTGGCCAGGCCTTCGGCGGTCTGGTCTTCCTGCAGCTGCAGCTGGCCCAACATGACCATCGACTGGAAGTGGCCATTGTTGTCCAGGCCGTTGAGCTCGATGGCCTGCTTCAGGTAGCCGATGGCACCCGCGGTATCGTCGGACTGGTAGGCGGCCTGCGCAGCCAGCTGGGCGGCCAGCGACTTGTCGTAGTTGTTCGAGGCGCTGTTGCCCAGGATCTCGCGGGCGATTTCCAGCGTCTCCGGGAACTTCTGATCGTTGTAGTTGTCGATGAGCTTCTGCAGCTTGCTGCTCATCTTCGAGGACGCCTTTTCCTTCGGCTCCTCACGCGTGGCATTGGGATACAGGACTTCCGCCTTGGCCTGCTTGCCGCTGCGGTTGCCGCGCTCGGACGAACGCGACTGGGCGAAAGCATCGGTGACCACGGCGCCGGTCAGGGCGGTCGCGATGAGGACGGAAAGCACAGCTTTATGGTTGCGGAAAATCATCGTTCACCTCGATCGAACCGCCGTAAGCGGCAAAGTCGGACTGTCAGAAAAATCTGAGCCGCCAAACGTATCAGAAACAGATGGCGTGAGAAATCGTTTTATGTGCTGCAGTACAGCATCAATCTGCGCACTCACCCACACTTTGGCCGGCGACCGGCCGCCTGGGCCTGCTGATAGGTCGGTGCCAGAGAGGGGGCGTCGCGCTGCAGCTCGCGGATCCGGTTGGCCGGATCGGGGTGGGTGGACAGCCACTGCGGGCTGCGTCCGCCACTGGCGGCCATCATGTTCTGCCACAGATCCACGGCCTGGGCCGGGTTGAAACCGGCCTCGGCCATCAGCCGCTGGCCGATGACGTCGGCCTCCGATTCCTGGGTGCGCGAGCCCGGCAGCAGGAAAGCCGTCTGCGCGGCCGTGCCCCCCAGCTGGTTGACCGTGCTGGCGGCGCCATCACCGTAAGCGGCTCCCGCGAGCGCGCCCAGCACGGCCAGGCCGGTCTGCGCGCCCATCTGCCGGGTGATGCGCTCTTCGTGGTGGCGGGCGATGACGTGGCCGATCTCATGGCCGATCACCGCAGCCAACTGGTCCTGGTTCTTTGCGACGGTGAAGATGCCAGTATTCACGCCGACCTTGCCGCCGGGCAGGGCGAAGGCATTGGGTTCGGCGTCGACAAACACCGCCGTCTCCCACCGTACGCTACGGTACTGTGCGGGCAGCTGCGCTACCAGCGCATTGACCACGCACTGCACGTAGGCATTCTGGCGGCCATCGGTGCTGATCTTTTCCTTCTGCTTGGTTTCGGCAAAGGCCTGAGCCCCCAACTGGTCAAGCTGGGCCTGCGACACGCCCCCCACCATCTGCCGGCGGCCGGTGGGTGAGGTGGTGGTCGCGCACGCCGCTGCCAGAGCGGTGATGAGCAGGGCGAGCAGCAGTGTCTTCATGGAATCCCCCGTGTTCATGCAGGCAGTGTGGACCGGGCCCGCTTAATTTTTCGTCAAGCGGCCGCGGCCTTACATTGACCCGAAAAACACCAGCGCGGCCAACGCAACGGCATTGTTCAGCCCATGGGCGATGATCGCCGCCCACAGCGTACCGGTGCGCCGGTACAGCCAGCAGAAGGCTGCGCCCATGCCACCGTAGACCAGCCACAGCTGGGCGATCTCGGCCGGGCCATTGGCGCTGGTTCCGGGAATCTCGTGGATGAGGGCGAAGGCCAGGCTGCTGAGCAGCAGGCCCAACCAGGGCCGGCCGGCCTGCCAGAGGCGTCCGAACAGCACGCGGCGGAACAGCAGCTCCTCGTAGGCGGGGGCAAGCACCACTGCAAACAGTGTCAGGAACAGCGGGAAACGCTCGACGGCCTGGTGCATCAGCGCCAGGTTGGTCGGGACCGGTTCAATTCCGATCTGCTTGGCCAGGAAGGCGATACCGTTGCTGCCGATCACGATCAGCGTGGCCACCAGCAGGGTCCAGCCCCAGGTGGAGGGGCGCCGCAGCGCCTGCGCCGAGGCCTGGCGTTCGGCCGCGCTGGCAGGCCGTCGCCAGAAATACAGCAGCAGTGCAGCGCCGCCGGTGGCGACCAGGGCCATCAGCACCTGCGCCAGCGCACCGGGGGTGCCGAACGCATCGGTCAGGCTGGCCGCATCAGGGGCGCCAGCGCCGGCCTTGGCACTGGCATAGCCGATCTGGATGCCGCGATACAGCCCCCACGCCATGCCGCTGATCAGGCTGAGGATGAACAACGTGCCCGCGCCGATGCCCACATCGATGAAGAAACCTGCCACGGGCGACCCGCGGCGCGGCGCCGCAGAGGCGGGCGGGACGGGCGGCGGAACGGAGACCGGCACGGAAGCGGACATCGATTACCTGCAATCAGAGGGCGAAGGCCGGCGCGTTTCCACGCACCGGCCACGGGCAGCGTGGATCAGATATCCAGATTGGCGACCTTCAGCGCGTTGTCTTCGATGAAGTCACGGCGCGGTTCAACGACATCGCCCATCAGGGTGCTGAAAATCTGGTCAGCGGCCACCGCGTCCTCGATGCGCACCTGCAGCAGGCGCCGGGTATCGGGATTGACCGTGGTATCCCACAGCTGCTCCGGGTTCATTTCGCCCAGGCCCTTGAAGCGCTGGATCTGGCGGCCGCGTTTTGCTTCTTCCAGCAGCCAGTTCTGCGCCTTGGCGAAGCTGTCCACTTCCACCGACTTCGCGCCGCGGCCAATGGTGGCGCCTTCGCGCACCAGGCCGTGCAGCAGGCTGGCCGCCTGGTGGATGGCGCGCAGTTCGCCGCCTTCGAAGGCCGCCAGCGGCAGCACCTGCACGTGTTCCTCGCCCATGTGGCGACGGGTCACCAGCACGGCGGCCGGACGCTCGTCATTGGGCTCCTGCAGTTCCAGGCTGAAACGTGCACTGCCGAGGCTGCCTTGGTTGAGACGCTTGGCCAGCGCGTCCAGGCCCTGGCCTTCACCGGCATTGCGCAGGTGGGCCAGGTCCATCGGTACGAAGTCGACCAGCGCTTCAAGCAGCTTGCGGTCGTAGCGGTGCGCATTGCGTTCGATCGCATCGCGCGCGCCAGCGAAGGTCAGCAGCAGCTTTTCCAGAGCGACCCCTTCGATACCGGGTTCGCCGGCGGCCGGCACCAGCACGGCGTTTTCCACCGCATTGCTGGCCAGATAGCTGTCCAGCGCCGGGTCGTCCTTCAGATACAGCTCCTGCTTGCCCTGCTTGATCTTGTACAGCGGCGGCAGGCCGATATAGACATAACCGCGCTCGATCAGCTCCGGCATCTGGCGGTAGAAGAACGTCAGCAGAAGAGTGCGGATATGGGCGCCGTCGACGTCGGCGTCGGTCATGATGATGATCTTGTGGTAACGCAGCTTGTCCGGGTTGTACTCGTCACGACCGATACCGGTACCCAGTGCGGTGATCAGCGTACCGACCTGGTCCGAAGACAGCATGCGGTCGAAGCGCGCACGTTCCACGTTGAGTATCTTGCCGCGCAGCGGCAGCACCGCCTGGTTCTTGCGGTTGCGGCCCTGCTTGGCCGAACCGCCTGCCGAGTCACCCTCGACGATGAACAGTTCTGACAGTGCCGGATCCTTTTCCTGGCAGTCGGCCAGCTTGCCCGGCAGGCCGGCGATGTCCAGCGCGCCCTTGCGGCGGGTCAGGTCGCGAGCCTTGCGCGCCGCTTCACGTGCACGCGCCGCATCGACAATCTTTCCGGCGATGGCTTTGGCTTCGTTGGGGTTTTCCTGCAGGAACTCTTCCAGGCGCGCACCGAAGGCGTTTTCCACCGCCGGCCGCACATCGGAACTGACCAGCTTTTCCTTGGTCTGGCTGGAGAAGCTCGGGTCCGGCACCTTCACCGACAGCACCGCAATCATGCCTTCGCGCATGTCATCGCCGGTCAGGTTGATCTTGGCCTGCTTGGCGATGCCGTTCTGCTCGATGTAGTTGTTGAGCACGCGGGTCAGCGCACCGCGGAAACCTGCAAGGTGGGTACCGCCGTCCTTCTGCGGAATGTTGTTGGTGAAGCAGTACATCGTCTCCTGGTAGGAGTCGGTCCACTGCAGCGCCACGTCCACCACGATGTTGTTGTGTTCGCCGGTGACCGAGATGACGTTCGGGTGCAGCGGGGTCTTCAGCTGGGCCAGATGCTCCACGAAACTGCGGATGCCGCCTTCGTAGTGGAAATCGTCGCGACGGCCTTCGCCGCGCTCATCGGCCAGCACGATCTTGACGCCGGAATTGAGGAACGACAGTTCGCGCAGGCGACGGGCCAGAATGTCGTAGTGGAATTCCACGTTGTCGTGGAAGGCCACGGTCGACGGCCAGAAGCGCACCGTGGTGCCGCGCTTGGTGGTGTCTTCCAGCTTGGCCAGTGGGGTCACGGCAGCGCCGTTGCTGAATTCCTGCTGGTAGTGGGAGCCGTTCTGGAAAACGTCCACCAGCAGCTTCTGCGACAGCGCGTTGACCACACTGACGCCCACGCCGTGCAGGCCGCCGGACACCTTGTAGCTGTTGTCGTCGAACTTGCCGCCTGCGTGCAGCACGGTCATCACGACTTCGGCTGCCGACACTTCGCGGCCCAGCTTGGCGCTCATCTGCTCATGCTTGCCGGTCGGAATACCGCGCCCGTTGTCGGACACCGATACCGAACCGTCAGCATGAATCGTCACCGCGACGTGGTCGGCATGGCCGGCGAGGGCTTCGTCGATGGAGTTGTCGACGACCTCGAACACCATGTGGTGCAGACCGGTGCCGTCATGGACGTCGCCGATGTACATGCCGGGACGCTTGCGGACAGCCTCGAGCCCTTCCAGGGCGGTGATGCTGTTGGCGTCGTAGTTGCCGTTGTTTGCCGGGGTGTTCTGTTCGTCGGTCATTGCGCTTGCCGTAGGCTCCGCAGATCGGTCACCGCACGAGGCGATGCGCCGGGTAAGAAGGGGTGCAACCTGAATTATACCAGCCGGGCCTTGCTGGCCCTGATGTAGCCACTATGGCACAGCCATGATCTGTGCATGTTCCACGTGGAACCGGGCGATGTCGGTGAGGTCCACCAACGCCGCCGGGGTTTCAGTCGCCGTAACGAAGATCTGCGCCGGACCGGCCAGGAGCCGCTCCAGAACTCGGGCCTGATGAGTGCGGTCCAGTTCCGATGCCAGGTCGTCCAGCGCGATGACCGGCCACTGACCGCGCTGTTCAGCGTAGTCCTCGGCCTGCGCCAGCAGGCAGGCGAGGGCGGTCAGCTTGGCCTGGCCTCGGGAAAGGGCATCCCGGCCGGGGATGCTGTGGAAAACCACACTCCAATCGGCCCGGTGCGGGCCTACCGAGGTGTAGCCAGCCTGGCGGTCGCGTTCGCGGGCCAGCAGCAGGGCATCAGCGAGCGGAAGTTCGTGTCGCCGCCACCCGGGGCTGAGATCCAGGCCCTGGATACCCAGCTGCGGTGCCAGGTCCGCTGCCAGGGCGATGGCCCGTTCCTGCAGCCGTTCAAGGTAGTGCTGCCGGCGGCTGGTCAGCGGCTCGCCGGCCTCGGCCAGCTCGTGGTCCCAGGTATCCAGCATCCGCGAGGTCCCTCCCTGTTTCAACAGCGCATTGCGTTGCTTGAGGGCTCGGGAATACCGGCGCCACAGAGAAAAAAAGTCTGGTTCCACGTGGAACAGGCCCCAATCGAGGAAACGACGGCGCGGCTCGCCCCCACCGCTGACGAGGGCATGGCTGCCCGGTTCAAATGTCACCACCGCCAACGCCGCACAGAGATTGCCAAGCTGGGCAACGTCTTCGCCATCCAGACGACCCTTCCAGTCCTGCCCGCTATGGCGAAGGCCCGCCTTGCGACGATGCGGAGGATGATCGGCGCGCTGTTCCTCCCATTCCACAAAGATTTCCAACGCTTCCTGGCCCTGGCGGACCAGGCCATCGCGCACCCGACCACGGAAACTACGGCCATAGGCCATCAGGTGCAGCGCCTCGAGCACGCTGGTCTTGCCTGCGCCATTGTCACCGGTCAGCAGGTTCAATCCCGGCTGGGGCGACAGTTCCACGGCACTGAAGCGGCGCAGTTGGTTCAAGGCAAGGCGGCGGATCAGCATGGGACGCAGGGGACCATCCGCGCAGGGCGGTAGCAAGGCAGGGAATCCATCAGCTTACTGCATCGGTCAAGACCACCGCCGGTGGCGCCGTTGTGCCGGCCAGTGCGGTAGGACGATCCATTGACAGGCAGTTCCGCATGGAAAGTGCAGCCATCTTGTCACCCCGGCAGTCAGTCCTGGGGCGCATGAATTCGTTCAATTCTGCGTACCTCAGCAGGGCCCTCGCCCGCAGAATTCAACGAATCCGCGGCACTGCCGACCGCGCCCGCCACGCCGCTGACTCCCATCAGTTTCCCTCCGCTGCGGTTTCCTTGAAATCTGCCAGGCCGGGCAGCGGAGCGTTCCACAGATTTGAAGGAATTCATGTCGCTCGTTCCACGCTATCCACAGCGGGTCTGTATGACTTATGCACAAGGGAGGGGCAATCTGTGGATAAAAAACGCCCTTTCAGCAGCCCGGAAAATTATCCACAGCTTCCCCCCCAGCCCCAAGGGCCTCTATACAGGGGGTTTCATGCCTATAAACCGTATTTAAATCAATAAGATAACCATGTTTTCCACGAATTCTGGCCCTACCATCACCACCAAGCTTTTGATTTATACCCAGATTTAAAAGCTAGGGCGGGGCGCATATACCAGAAATCAGGGCTGTGGATAGCAGCGTCAGCAGGACCCAGGTCCCGTTGATGAGAGGATTGGCGAATCGGCGAAGCCACCCACCGGGCTGGAGCAGACGACGCTTCCCCCCCCGACCGACCGGACAACCTGGAACATTCCCACAGAAATAGCATCACCCGCATCAATGCTCCACGTGGAACAAAAAAAAACGCCCGGATAAGCCGGGCGTCTTCGTGTTTCACGTGGAACAGCGCAAACGTCAGAGACGCAGCGGCATGACCACGTGGCGCGACTTCTCGCTGCTGGACTCACGCACCAGCGCCGAGGAGTTGGAGTCGCGCAGCTGGATGATCACTTCCTCGTCGCGCAGGGCGGAGAGGGCATCCAGCAGGTAGTTCACGTTGAAGCCGATGGCGAGATCGCTGACCGTGGTGTCGGCTTCGATCTCTTCCTGGGCTTCTTCCTGCTCCGGGTTGTGCGCGCTGATCTTCAGGTTGCCCGGAGAGACTTCCACGCGGATACCGCGGTACTTCTCGTTGGACAGGATCGCGGCGCGCTGCAGCGAGGCACGCAGTGCTTCGCGATCAACCTTCACTTCGCGGTCGGCGCCAATCGGGATCACCGCCTCGTAGTCCGGGAAACGGCCGTCGATCAGCTTCGAGGTGAAGGTGACATCGTCGCGCTTGACGCGGACGTGGCTGCGGCCGACTTCCAGCTCGATCTCGCGATCGCCGCTTTCCAGCAGGCGCTGCAGTTCGGTCACGCCCTTGCGCGGCACGATGATCTGGCGCTTGGAACCGCTGGGCTTGGCCAGGTCGGTTTCACAAAGGGCCAGGCGGTGGCCGTCGGTGGCGACGGTACGCAGGGCATCACCGCGCAGATCGAACAGCAGACCGTTGAGGTAGTAGCGCACGTCCTGCTGGGCCATCGCGAAAGCGGTGCGTTCGATCAGCTCCTTCAAGGTCGCTTCGCCGATGGCTACGCGCTCGGTGGCCTCCACTTCGTCCACCGACGGGAAGTCGTTGGACGGCAGCGTTGCAAGGGTGAAGCGGCTGCGACCTGCCTGCACGGTGATCTTGTCACCGGTCTGCGAGACGGTAATCCGGCTGCCGTCGGGCAGGGCGCGGATGATCTCGAACAGCTTGCGGGCGGGAATGGTGGTTTCGCCGTCCTGGGCGTCTTCAACCGCGATCCGCGACACCATCTCCACTTCCAGGTCGGTACCGGTCAGCGACAGCTGGCCGTTCTGCACCTGGACCAGGAAATTGGCCAGAACCGGAAGGGTCTGGCGGCGTTCGACCACGTTGACGACCTGTGCCAACGGCTTGAGAAAGGCTTCGCGCTGCAGTGTGAAACGCATGTGGTTCCGTGCCCCTATGCTTTAAAAAATGTGGAATAAATCAAAAGCTTGGTGGTGCTGGTAGAGACAGAATCGCTGGAAAACAATGCTAAGTATTTGTAATGTAAAGAGTTTTCAGCCTCGAAACCCTCTGCATTACTGTCCGTCAGGGGGTGGGGAAAGCTGTGGATAAATTCGACGCGTTTGCCGACGCCAATTTTATCCACAACTCATCCCGCGCTTGCTACCGGATTCTGCACCGTTTTGTGCGATGACGCCTCATCAGCGTCCGTGCATCATTCGCTCAGCTTCCGGATCAGCTTGTCCCAGTCCTCGCGGAGCTTGCCGTCGGTCTCCATCAGGGTGCGGATCTGGCGGCAGGCATGCAGCACCGTGGTGTGATCGCGACCGGCAAAGGCATCGCCGATCTCAGGCAGGCTGTGCTCGGTCAGTTCCTTGGTCAGGGCCATGGCGACCTGGCGTGGGCGGGCCAGCGAGCGGGTCCGGCGCTTGGACAGCAGATCCTTGATCTGCAGCCCGTAATAGTCGGCAACGGTTTTCTGGATGTTGGGAATGCTGATCGCCTGCTGCTGGACGCCGACCTGGGCCTGGCCAACATCGACGTCATCCTCGGCCTGAACCCCACCTTCACCCTGGCCGACCTGGTGGCCGGCCGCTGCAGCCTGGAAGACGTGATCATCGAGGGCCCCAACGGCGTGCTGGTGGTCCCGGCCGCCTCCGGCCGCCGGCACATGGCCGAACTGGCCCCGGCCGAGCATGTCGGCCTGGTCAACGTGTTCTCCGAACTGGAACGCGAGCTGGACATCATGGTGGTGGATACCGCTGCCGGCATCACCGATGGCGTGCTGACCTTCTGCCAAGCCGCACAGGACACGGTGGTGGTGGTCTGCGATGAACCGGCCTCGATCACCGACGCCTATGCGCTGATCAAGGTACTGTCGCGCGAACGCGGCGTGGACCGCATCCAGGTGGTGGCCAACATGGTGCGCGACCCCAACGAGGGCCGCGTACTGTATGAAAAGCTGAGCCGGGTCTGCGAGAAATTCCTCGCCGATGTCTCGCTGAACTACCTCGGCTGCGTGCCGCAGGACGACTGGCTGCGCCTGTCGGTGCAGCGCCAGCAGCCGGTGGTCAAAGCCTACCCGTCCAGCCCGGCCGCGCTGGCGATCACCGAGATCGCCCGCCGCACCGCCCGCTGGCAGGCGCCCACCGAACCGCGCGGCGGCGTCGAATTCTTCCTCGAACGCATCCTCAAGCAGCGTGGGGTGACCGCATGAAAGGCGCAGCCCAGTACAAGGAAGTCCAGCGCTCGACCGCGACCGACGTCATCACCCAGCACTCGGACCTGGTGCGGCGCATCGCCCACCACCTGGCCGCGCGCCTGCCGGCCAGCGTGGAGGTGGACGACCTGATCCAGGCCGGCATGATGGGCCTGATCGAAGCCTCGCGCAGCTACGACGCCGACCAGGGGGCCTCGTTCGAGACCTACGCTTCGATCCGCATCCGTGGCTCGATGATCGATGAGATCCGGCGTGGCGACTGGGTACCGCGCTCGGTGCACCGCCGGGCCCGCGATGCTGCGGCCACCATCCGTCGCCTGGAGCAGAGCAGCGGACGGGCCGCCAGCGCCACCGAAGTGGCTGCGGCCATGGACATGCCCCTGCCCGAATACCTGCGCCTGATGGAGGACGCCTCGCGCGGGCAGGTGCTGAGCCTGGAATCACGCATCGAGGACCAGGGCGAGCTGGACACCGTGGCCCAGGGTGGCCCAACCCCGCAGCAGGTGCTGGAACGTGGCGAATTCGGCCGCGAGCTGGGCAAGGCCATCGGCCTGCTGCCCGAGCGCGAACAGCTGGTGCTTTCGCTCTATTACGAGCAGGAGCTGAACCTGAAGGAGATCGGCGCGGTGCTCGGCGTGAGCGAATCGCGGGTCTGCCAGATCCACGGCCAGGCCGTGCTGCGCCTGCGCGGCCGCCTGAAAACCTTCGAGGCCGCCGACGCGGGCCTTGAAGAATGACATGAACGAGTCGGCTGCCCCCGGCCCCTCGGAATGAACACCAAAGGAACTCTGCTTTGAACAAGAACATGCGCATCCTGATCGTTGACGACTTCTCGACCATGCGTCGCATCGTCAAGAACCTGCTGGGCGATCTGGGCTTCACCAATACCGCCGAAGCCGAGGACGGGCATGCCGCGCTGTCGATGCTGCAGAGCCAGCCGTTCGATTTCGTCGTCACTGACTGGAACATGCCAGTGATGACCGGCATCGAGCTGCTCAAGGCCATCCGTTCCGATGCCAAGCTGAAGACCCTGCCGGTGCTGATGGTGACCGCCGAAGCCAAGCGCGAGCAGATCATCGAAGCGGCCCAGAGCGGCGTCAACGGCTACATCATCAAGCCGTTCACCGCCCAGACCCTGGAAGAAAAGCTGGGCAAGATCTTCGAACGCCTGGCGGCCAGCGCCTGATGGATACCCCGGCCGACAGAAGCGCCCTCGCCCTGCGCCTGCAGGAAGCCCTGGATGCCCTGGAGTCAGGCGACGAGACCGCCTGGCGCCAGCGCATCGACAGCCTGGTGGCCGCGCGCACCCAGCCGATGATGAGCGGCCTTTCGCGGCTGGCGCGCGAGCTGGGCCAGGCGCTCGGCGAGCTGCCCACCGTGCCCGACGAGGCCGGCGAGCTGGACGATGCCTGCGCGCGCCTGGACCACGTGGTGGCAATGACCGAACAGGCCACCCACCGTACCCTGGACCTGGCCGAGGAATGCCGGGCCCTGACCGAACAGCTGCGCGCCGATGGCCTGCGGCCGGGCCAGGACGTGCAGCTGGAGCGCATCCGCCACAACCTGACCGAGATCGCGCTGACCCAGAGCTATCAGGACCTGACGGGCCAGATCATCCGTCGCGTGGTCGGCATCGTCCGCCGCGTGCACGAAGGCTTCGGCGCACTTGGGCTGCCGCCGGAACAGCATCGCACCGACCCGGAACTGGCCGGGCCGGCACTGAAGGGGCTGGACCGCCACGCGGTCTCGCAGAACGACGCCGACGACCTCCTGTCGGATCTGGGGCTGTAAGCATGAGCGCTGTTGCCGACGACATCACTGCCGATTTCATCATCGAGGCCCAGGAAATCCTGGATCGCCTGGGCGAACAGCTGGTGTCGCTGGAACAGGCACCGCAGGACAATGACCAGCTCAACGCGGTCTTCCGTGGTTACCACACGCTGAAGGGCGGCGCGGGTTTCCTCGGCATCACCGCCATGGTCGAGCTGTGCCACGCCGCCGAAGAAGCGCTGGGCGCGGCCCGTGCCGGCCAGGCCGTGCTGCAGTCCGGTCATTTCGATGCTGCCCAGCAATCGCTGGATTACCTGCAGTCGATGCTCGATGCGGTGTCGTCCGGCACTGAGCCGGGCTATGCGCCGCCGGACCTGATTGCCCAGTTCGAGGTGCACGGCGGGGCCGCGCCCGCACCGAGCGCCGCCGCAGCGCCTGCCGCCACGGGCAGCGACCTGATCACCGACGACGAATTCGAAGCCCTTCTCGACCAGCTGCACGGCGGCAACGCGCCGACCGCCGTCGCTGCGCCGAAGAAGGCCGACGATGGCCTGATCAGCGAAGACGAGTTCGAAGCCCTGCTCGACCAGCTGCATGGCGGCGCGGCCCCGGGCTCGAAGCCGGTGGCCGTGGTGCCGGCGACCGCCCCGCCCGCGCCGACCCCGCGCGCCGCGCCCAAGCCGGCCGCGAACAAGCCGGTGGCCGAGGCCGAACACACCGTGCGCGTGGACACCAAGCGCCTGGATGCCATCGTCAACCTGATCGGCGAACTGGTGCTCTCACGCAACCGGCTCAAGACCCTGCGCACCCGGCTGCGCGATGAGGAGCTGGACCGCGCCGTGTCCACGCTGGACATCGCCACCGCACGCCTGCAGTCGGCGGTGATGCGTACCCGCATGCAGCCGGTCGGCAAGGTGTTCTCGCGCTTCCCCAAGGTCGCCCGCGACGTCGCCCGTTCGCTGCAGAAGGAAGTAGACCTGGAGCTGATCGGTGCGGAGACCGAGCTGGACCGCAACCTGGTCGAGGCGCTGGCCGATCCGCTGGTGCACCTGGTGCGCAACGCCATCGACCACGGCGTGGAAATGCCCGACCTGCGCGAAGCGCAGGGCAAGCCGCGGATGGGCCATGTGCGCCTGTCCGCACAGCAGGAAGGCGACTACGTCAGCATCGAAGTGCAGGACGACGGTGCCGGCATCGATCCGGAAAAGCTGCGCGCCAAGGCGCGCGAGAAGGGCCTGATCGACCCGGAAGCCGCCGCCCGCCTGAGCAGCGAGGAGTGCCTGCACCTGGTGTTCCTGCCCGGATTCTCCACCAAGCAGCAGGTCACCGACATTTCCGGCCGTGGCGTCGGCATGGACGTGGTGCAGTCGCGCATCCGCGAACTGAGCGGGCAGATCCAGATCCAGTCCGAACTGGGCCGGGGCAGCCGTTTCCTGATCCGCGTACCGCTCACCCTGGCCATCCTGCCAACGCTGCTGGTGCAGGCCGGCGAGGATGTCTATGCCCTGCCGCTGGCCCGCGTGATGGAGGTCCTGCACGCGCCGCGCACCTCGCTGGGCTGGTTCGATGGCCGTGCAGTGCTGGACCGGCGCTCGCATACCCTGCCGCTGGTCGATCTGCGCCAGTGGCTGGATGTGACGCCGGCCGCCTCCACCCTGATGACCATTGTCGTCCTGCAGGCCGGTGAAGCCCGCTTCGGCCTGGTCGTGGACCAGGTGCGTGGCCGCGAGGAAGTGGTCATCAAGCCACTGCCCAAGGCTCTGCGCGGCCTGCGCGGTTATGCCGGTGCCACGCTGATCGGCGATGGTCGAATGGCGCTGATCCTGGACGTGGACGGCCTGCGCTGAACCCCCGCCGGGCATGGCCCGGCGACCCGAAAACTGTGACTACCGTCTGTACGCGATCACCCGGTGTCTCAAGTCCCATTCACACACGCCGATACCGGACCCATGGATAGACTCAGCCTCATTGGACTCTTTCTGGCCCTGGCCTCACTGGTCGGCGGCAGCATCCTGAAGGGCGCCGGCCTGGCCTCGCTGTGGTCGCCGGCGGCCTTCGTGATCGTGATCGTCGGCACCGTGGCGGCCATCCTGCTGCACACCGCACCGGCGGTGTTCAAGCACGCCTTCAGGATCGTGCGCTGGGTCGTGCGCCCGCCGCACAGCGACCGTCACGAACTGATCAAGCAGATTGTGGAGTGGAGCAACATTGCCCGCCGCCAGGGCCTGCTGGGCCTGGAATCGCAGGTGGAAGCGCAGCAGGACCCGTTCCTGCGCAAGGGCCTGCAACTGCTGGTCGATGGCGTGGAGCCTGAATCGATCCGGCACATGCTGGAAATCGAACTGGGCAGCCAGGAACACCAGGACCAGGCCGGTGCCAAGGTCTTCGAGGCCATGGGCATCTATGCACCCACGCTGGGCATCATCGGCGCCGTGCTCGGCCTGATCGCGGTGATGAAGAACCTGGCCGACCCCAGCAAGCTGGGCCACGGCATCGCCGCCGCGTTCACCGCCACCATCTACGGCATCGCCTCGGCCAACCTGCTGTTCCTGCCCATCGCCGCCAAGCTCAAGGGCGTGATCGCTCACACCACCCGCGACCGCGAAATGGTCATCGAAGGCCTGATCTCGATTGCCCAGGGCGAGAACCCGCGCAACATCGAAACCAACCTCACCGGTTTCCTGCACTGACATGGCCCGCCGCAAGCACCACGAAGAGCACGCCAACCACGAGGCATGGGCCATCCCCTATGCCGACCTGATGACGTTGCTGCTTGCCTTCTTCGTGGTCATGTATGCCATCTCCTCGGTCAACGAGGGCAAGTACCGGATCATGGCCGATGCCCTTACCGATGCCTTCGGCGGTGCACCGCGCACCATCAATCCGGTG
>NZ_JBNNHG010000002.1:0-78103 GCF_050268705.1 Stenotrophomonas sp. NPDC077659
CACTTCATGCCACGCCTGTGCGTTTACCTGCGCGGCCTGGGCGCGCCGGAGGCGGTGGCCGAGGAACTGGCACAGGAATGCCTGCTGCGCCTGTGGCTGCGCGCTGCCGATTACGATGCGGCACAGGGGGCGCTGAGCACGTGGCTTTACCGCATCGCGCGCAACCTGCAGATTGACCGGGTGCGCCACGAGCGCAGCTGGATGCAGGTGCAGGCGGCGGTGGAACAGGCTGCCAGCTGCGACGTGCAGCCGCACAGCAGCGCCGAGCATTACGCCGACCAGGCGCGCCTGCGCCAGCGCATCAACGAGCTGCCGGCCGTGCAGGCACGTCTGGTCCGCATGTCCTATTTCGAGGCCAAGAGCCACGGCGAGATTTCCGAAGCGCTGGGCATGCCACTGGGCACGGTGAAGTCGCATCTGCGCCGGGCATTCCTGCAACTGCAGTCAAAGGTGGGGGGCGCGCCATGAACCCGCACCATCACCTGCACGAATCGACGCTGCTGAGCTACGCGGCTGGGGCGTTGCCGGCGCCGTTGAGCGTGGTCGCCGGCACCCATCTGGAACAGTGTCCGTACTGCCGCCAGCGCCTGCGCGAGGCCGAGGCCATCGGTGCGGCGCTGGTCGAACAGACCCAGCCGATGGGCGTGGGCGGGCGCAGCCAGGCCCTGCGTGCAGCGATGCTGGCCGAGCTTGAGCGGCCGTTGCCAGTCGTGGCGGCGGTGCCCGTGGCGCGCGCAGTGGAGCCACCGGTGCCGCGTACCGAGGTCGATCCCGACGATCTGCCTGCCTCGCTGCACCCGTACTTCGGCCGCTCGCTCAGCGGCCTGCGCTGGCGCTGGATGGCGCCGGGAGTGCATTGCATCCGTGCGGCGCAGATGCCGTCGCTCATCATGCTCAGGATCGCGCCGGGCAAGTGCTTGCCGATGCACAGCCATGGACGCAGTGAGCTTACCCAGATCCTGCGGGGTGCGTACAATGATGCGCTGGGTCTGTTCGCGCCGGGCGATGTGGCCGATCTGGACGAGGATGTTGAACACCAGCCGGTGACCGCGCCGGGTGTGCCCTGCATCTGTGTGTCCGCGCTGGATGCTCCACTGGTGTTCAGTGGTTGGCTGGCGCGGAAGATCCAGCGGTTCGTCAAGATCTAGAACGCTGGAGGAAATGCCCCATGGGCAACAGCAAGGCAATGCGGGTGCTGGTGGTGGGTGCCAGCGGGCTGGTCGGGCAGGGCGTGCTGCGGGCTTGTCTGCAATCAGTGAATGTCGCACAGGTGGTGGCACTGGTACGCCGGGCGGGTAGTGTCCCCTCGGATGTCGATGAGATCGTGCTGCCCGATTTCCTGCAGTGCGCTGCAACAGGTGAGTCGCTTGCCGGCTTCGATGCCTGCTTCTACTGCGCAGGTTCGCCGCCGGTGGGTACGCCGGAGGCCGAGTACCGCCAGGTCACGCTGCAGATCACCCGGGCCGTGGCCGAAGCATGGTCGGCCGCCAATCCTGCAGGGTGCTTCCTGTATGTGTCCGGGGCGCAGGCCAATCCGCGCAGCCGCATCATGCCGCTGAGGGTGAAGGGTGAAACAGAGCAGGCGTTGGCGCAGTTGCCGGTGCGGGCAGTGATGCTGCGTCCGGCCGGCGTGCGTCCGGTGGCTGGCACGGGCACACGGCACGCCATGCTCAAGCCGTTCTATCTGTTGGCCCGGCCGCTGATGGCCGTTGCCGAGGTGCTGCTGCCGGCGCTGACCACCAGCAACCTGGCCATCGGCCAGGCGATGATCGCACTGGCCCGGATGCCATCACCACCGGCGGTGGTGGAGTGTGCGCAGATCAACCGGCTGGCACGCGCACCTTCAGCACGCTGACCACCGATTCGGCCAGGTCACTGCGGGTGAACGGCTTGGACAGCAGTGGCGCGGTGCGTCCCTTGCTGCCGGCCGCATCGTGGTCGCGCGGGTAGCCGGAGGTGAACAACACCGCGACATCCGGCCAGCGCTCGCGCACCTCACGGCCCAGCTCCCAGCCCGACATGCCCGGCATCACGACGTCGGAGAACAGCAGGTCGATCCTTGCATCCGGGCGTTCCAACAGGCGCAGCGCAGAAGGGCCATCGTGTGCTTCCAGTACGCGGTAGCCCAGCTGACGCAGGGCCTCGACGGTGTACGCGCGCACATCGTCGTTGTCTTCGGCCACCAGGATGGTTTCTTCGCGGGGCTCGTAGTGGGCCAGCCCGTTGGCGGGCACGGCGGTGTCGCTGGGCAGCTCCATGGCTGAGCGCGGGAACATCATGGTGATGCTGGTGCCGCCGCCTTCCACCGAGTCGATCAGTACGTGCCCGCCGGACTGCTTGACGAAGCCGTGGACCATCGACAGCCCCAGGCCCGTGCCACGCCCCACCTGCTTGGTGGTGAAGAACGGCTCGAACACTTTGGCCAATGTATCGGCCGACATGCCGTGACCGTTGTCGCGGACGCGCAGCATCACGTATTCGCCCGGCGTCGCATCGGGGAACAGGGCGGCGTAGTCGTGGTCGAGGTGGCTGTTGTCGACCTGCACCACCAGGCGGCCGCCACCGGACATCGCGTCGCGCGCGTTGACCGCCAGGTTCAGGACCGAGGCTTCCAGCTGGCTGACGTCCAGCTCGATGCACCAGATCCCTTCGCCGGTGCGGATGTCCAGCTGCACCAGTTCGCCCAAGGCGCGCTGCAGCATGTCCTGCATGCCCAGCAGGGCATCGTTGAGGTTGACCGCCTGGCTGCGCAACGGTTGCTTGCGGGCGAAGGCCAGCAGGCGCTGGGTGAGGCTGGCGGCGCGGCCGACGCCTTTCAGGGCGTTGTCCAGTGCGCGCGCCGTCATGTTGCCGGGCTGGCTGTCGCGCTGGTTCAGCAGCAGCGCGTGTTCGACGTTGCCGGCAATGACGGTGAGAATGTTGTTGAAATCGTGGGCAATGCCACCGGTCAGCTGGCCAACGGCCTCGATCTTCTGGGCCTGCCGCAGCGCGTGTTCGGCGTGGATGCGCGCGGTGGTTTCCACCGCCTCGGACACCACGGCGGTGATCGCACCGTCTGCGCCCTGCAGCGCTCGGAAGGAAAAATCGAAGCTGCGGCGACCGGTGGGCAGTTCAAGGTCCATGGCCTGCACGGCGCTGCGTCCACGCGCCGCCTCGGCCACTGCCTGGTCCACCGCCGGGGCGAGTTCCGGTGTGCTGGCGAACCACGGCGATTCCCAGAAGGGCAGGCCGACAACGTCTGTCTTTTCGGCAAGCACGGCCGCCAGTGAGGCAACATTGGCATCGACGATACGGCCTGACGTGTCGAGCAGCACCTGGTGCTGGAAGCTGGATTCGAAGATGGCCTGCAGCCGCCGCTTGCTGCCCTGCAGTTCGACGGTGCGCGCCTGCACCTGGCGTTCGAGGGATTCGTTGTCCTCGCGCAGCGCCAGTTCGGCGCGCTTCAGCGAGGAGACATCGCTGCCCAGGCAGGTGTAGCCGGTGACGGTGCCGTCGGCGGATCGCTCGGGCACGCAGTCCATCTGCACGAAACGTGACTCGCCGCTACGGTGTACCAGGGTGGTCTGGAAACTGGCGCGCTCGCCGGCCAGAACGCGCTGCAGGCTCGGCAGGGCGTTGGCAAAGGCTTCCGCACCGCTGATTTCCGCGGCGGTCCGGCCGAGAATGCCCGCCAGTTCGGCACCATGCCAGTCAAGAAACGCCTTGTTGGCAAAGCGGTAGCGGTGGTGGGTGTCCAGGTGGGCGATCAGCGCGGGGACGGCATCGGTGATCTGCTGCAGCTGCGCCTGGCTTTCGTCCAGCGCGGCCTTGGCCTGCGCCAGCTGGCCGCGTTCAGTCGCTTCCTGGCGCGCGCGACGGATCGCATCGGGCAGCCGCTGCAGGCGCTGCTTGACCACATAGTCGCGCGCGCCACGGGTCAGTGCCTGTACCGCCAGCTCCTCGGTCAGCGTGCCGGAGACAAAGATGAAGGGAATGTGCGGTGCACGCTCGCGCGCCAGGTCGAGGGCGGCGTCGCCGTCAAAACCCGGTAGTACGTGGTCAGCCAGGATGACGTCGAAGCGGTCGCTGTCGATGGCTTCAATGAACGCATCGCGGGTCCACAGGCGCTCGACCTGGAAGTCGAGCCCGGCCCGCTTCAGCTGTGCAGTGATCAGCTCCGCATCCAGCGCGCTGTCTTCCAGCATCAGGATGCGCAGGTGCGGCGGGCGCGGCAGGGCATCACGCATTGGAGGTGCCGGCTCCAACCAAAGGGTGGGGGGGCGGCTGGTTGGTGATGCCCCAGAACATGCCCAGGCCCTGGATGGCGTCAAAGAATTCCTTGAAGTCCACAGGCTTGACCACGAAGGCATTCACGCCGAGCTGGTAGCTGCGCACCAGGTCCTGTTCTTCGCGGGAGGACGTCAGCATGACGATGGGCGTGCTGCTCAGCGCGGCGTCACTGCGCACCTGTTCCAGCACTTCCAGGCCGTTGACCTTGGGCAGCTTCAGGTCCAGCAGCACCACCACGGGGCCGCCGTGGTGGGTACCGGCATAGGCGCCCTCGCAGCGCAGGTAGTCCAGCGCCTCGGCACCATCGCGCACGTGCACGACGCCGTTCAACAGCTGGCAGCGTGCCAGCGCGGCCATGGTCAGTTCGGCATCCTTGGGGCTGTCTTCAACCAGAAGGATGGGCCGCAGATCCCTCATGAGTGTTCTCCGTTGTGGTGGGGCAGGGTGAAATAGAGGGTGGCGCCCTTGTCCAGCGCGCCTTCGGCCCAGGTGCGGCCGCCATGGCGGCCGACGATGCGGCGCACATTGGCCAGGCCGATGCCGGTGCCTTCGAATTCTTCAATGTGGTGCAGGCGCTGGAACACACCGAACAGCTTGTCGACGTAGCGCATGTCAAAACCGCAGCCGTTGTCGCGGACGAAGAAGATGTCTTCCTCCGCAGTGCGCTCGCAGCCCACCTCGATGACGGCATGCTCGCGTTCGCGGGTGAACTTGACGGCGTTGGACAGCAGGTTCTGCCAGACCAGGCGCATCATGGTCGGGTCGGCTTCGACGGCCGGCAGTTCACCGACCTTCCAGTCGATCTCGCGCCCGGCGTAGTCGAACGCCAGCGTGCGGCGCACATCGGCGACCAGCGCGGTCATGTCCAGGCGCATGCGGCCGAGGGTGGAGCGACCCATCTGCGAAAAGCTCAGCAGGTCATCGACCAGGGTCCCCGCCGACTTCGCCGATTCGACGATGGTGTCCAGGAAACGGCGCTCGGTGTCGTCCAGCCGATCACCTGCCGAGCTGCCAAGGAGTTCGGAATACCCCACGATGTGGCGGAACGGCGCGCGCAGGTCGTGGCTGACCGAGTAGGAGAATGCTTCCAGCTCCTTGTTGCTGCGCACGAGCTGCTCGTTGAGTTCGGCCATCTCCTCGGCCTTGCGCAGCACGATATCGACGATGGCGGTGCGCATTTCGTGCGCGGCATCGCGGTCGGCATCGGTCCAGGGCAGGCTGCGCTGCTGCACGGTCTCCTTCCATGCTTCGAACGAGCTGCGTGGCGACAGCACCGTTCCCGGTGCTGCGCTCTTCCGCGGATCGCCGCCCCAGCGCACGGTACGTACCACCTCGGGGCGGAACCACATCAGGAAACTGTCGTGCAACTGCGAAATGGAGACTGCCAGCACGCCGCTGGCCACCGCTGACAGCGCGGCACCGGGCGCCCACTCGCGGGCGAGATGGTCGGTGGCATAGACTTCATCGGCTGCATGGCCTTCGGCCAGCCAGTGGGCGATATCGAGCACGGCGCCGCGTTCGGGGCACTGCCCGACACGCACGCAGTCACCCTTGTGCACGATGGCTGCACCGGCGGCATTGGTCAGCGACATCAGGCTGACTGGATCCTGCCGCAGCGCCGCCATGAATTCTTCGTCGCCGGCCATCCGTCCCAGCAGCTTGACCAGCACCGAACGGCGCTGGATGCGTTCCTCGACGGCATGGGCGCGCTGCTTCAGGGCGATCTGCAGCGATACGATCTGGCCCATGAACTCGCAGGCGGTACGCACCGGGTAGGGCAGGCGGCGCGCCTCGGCGCTGTGGCACGACACCAGGCCCCACAGCTGGCCCTCGTGCATCAACGAGACCGACATCGAGGAGCCGGTGCCCATGTTGCGCATGTACTGCAGGTGCACCGGTGAGACGCTGCGCAGCACCGACAGGCTGAGATCGGTCGGCGGGGCGTCCGCATGCTCTGGCGTACGCACCAGCGGCACTGCTGCGTAGTTGGCATCTGCAATCAGACGCACCCGGTTGCGGCGATACAGCTCGCGCGCCTGCGCGGGGATGTCCGATTCCGGGAAGCGCAGATCGAGGTAGGAGGGCAGCACGCCGTTGCCGTCCTCGGCAACCACGATGCCGTTCCAACCGCTGTCGAACTGATAGACCAGGGTCCGGTCGAAGCCGGTCATCGCGCGCATGTGCTCGGCGGCGATCTGGCAGAGGCATTCGACGGTGGCGGCGGTTTCGATGGCAGCCATCAGCGCGCGGATGGCCGGATACAGCGCTTCCAGCGAGGTCGGCTGGCCCGCCACGGGCGATTCCAGCTCCAGCAGCAGCGCCTGCGCCGAACGGTGTGCCAGCAGCTGGTGCAGGCCGCTGCCTGGCAGCTCGATGGCGCCCAGATGCGCCGAGCTGTCCATGGCGACCTGGCCGACACGTTCGATGAAGCCGGCCAGAGCGCCGCCCAGTACATCAGCCAGTGCCTGGCCCAGAGGGTCGCCTGAGCGTTCCAGCAGCGCCGTATCGCTTACGGCGCGCTCACGTACCTGCAGGGTCTGCGGATCGACGACCAGCAGCACGCCGTGAGGCTGGATCGCGCCGGGTGTGTGGATGGGTTCACGCGCGCACAGATCCAGCGCGGCATCCCGGGCGCTGTCAGCAAGGGGCATCAGCGGCAGTGCTCACGGTTCTGGCCACCTGGGCAGCGTTGGCATGGGCGCTGCAACACACGTGCGGGTTGGAAGATGAATCCATGCGGACATGGTGAAGCAAAACAGATGATTCGCATACAACTTATTGAGCTGAGAACGGAGGAGTAATTTGATGAACAATTCAGAAATAAGCCCTTGCCATCCCGGTGTGCTTTCGCGGTCGCTGCATCCGTAGTGCACATGTGCTCCACGCGGTGCTGCCTACAGTGGGCCGACTCCCTCTCCGGCGACGCAACGTGGAATCCCAACCCTCTGTTTCCTGCCCTGGCCATTACCCCCCGTTCCCCCGCCGCGCGGTGCCCAGCAGTGCGCGGTTCGAGTTGATGGATGTCAACGCCCTGCAGGATCCGTGCAGCGGGCGGATCGTCCACCTGTACGCGCTGGTGGCACGCTGTCTGGCCTGTAAGACGGTGTTCAAGGCCGAAGAAGGTGCAGGGTTGGTCAGCACGTCGTCAGCACGGCTGGTGCGCTGCCCCTCGGGCTGTGGCCAGCAGGCGTTCACCGGTGCCGCGCTTCGGCAGTGGCGGTCAGCGACCGGAGCGGCTGCCTGATTCACCCCTAAAGCGCCGTTGGGTTGAGCCTCCAGGCGGTGTAGCACAGTGCTGATGCGAAGCTGGCCCAGGCCAGGTAGGGCAGCAGCAGCCAGGCCGCCAAGGCCGTGACCCGTGCAAAGGCAAGCATGGTTGCTGCGATCAGGGCCAGCAACACCACAATGTCGACGAAGGCTGCTGCGCCAAGCTTCCACGCGAAGAACAGCCAGCTCCAGAGCACGTTGGCGGTCAGTTGCGCGAGGTACAGACCGAGCGCGGCCCGGTGGCTGCGCCAGCCACCCTGCCGCCAGACCAGCCATGCGCTGATGGCCATCAGCACATACAGGAACATCCAGACCGGGCCGAACACGCTGGCAGGCGGAGCCCAGTGGGGCAGGGCCAGCTGCCCATAGAAACTCGCTGCAGCAGTCGATGCGCGCGCCCCCAGGGCTGCTGCGGCCAGGGTCACTCCCAGCCAGCCCAACAGGCCGGACATCTGTCTTCTGTGATGCATCATTGATCCTTGGTCACGTGCCGCTGCAGTGCGTGTCCGCATGCGCGGGTCGATTGGATGCTGCGCCGTCCTGCTGCGTCAGTCGGCCCTGGCGGGCGCACCCTCGGCCGGCAGCAGGGCCGGGCGCTCCTCAAACCACTCGCGCGCGCCCGCCAGATGCCACTGGCGCTGCTTGCCATCCAGTTCGATGCCCGCGCCGAGCAGGCCCCAGCGCAGGTACAGGTCACCGCGTTTGTGCTGACTGGTCAGATCCAGGCGGGCGCGTACCGAGAGCCGCTCGTTTTCCGCTTCCAGGCCATCAAGCATGAGGTGGCCGGCCTGCCAGCGCAGCCGGGTGCGCGCGTTCACCTGCCCTGCATCCAGCAGGGACAGGGCCCAGCGCGGGTAGTCGCTACGCTCGGCGAACACCCCCAGCAACGGCCCGGCATCGCTCATGGTCAGATCCGCGCTGGCGTCGACCCGAAAGGGGGCCTGGGCATCGATCCGCCCCTGCTTGAACAGCACCTTCCCTTGCCAGGGGGCGCTGCGCTCCTGCTGGCCAACCCGCACCTTGCGCAGCTGTATCGATGTGCCGGAGAGATCGAAGTATCGCTGCTTGAAATCACCGCGACGCAGGTCAGCGTCGACCTGCGCGTCACCGAGCAGATCCAGCCCGGCAACCTGCAGGTGTGCCCCCCTGCCCAGCAACGTGGCCGTGCCGTGGCCGACCCGGCCATCGGTATCCAGCTCGACATCACCGGTCAGGCTGCCGGTACCGCCCAGCAGGCGCACCTGGCCCTTGCCAAGGTAGCGGTTGTAGGCGGTGAGATCGGGGATGGACGCATTGTTGAAGTGCAGGCGCGCGCGCATGTCCCTGCGGAACTCACGCAGGCGCCCGTCGCCGCTGAGCTGCAGGGACAGCGCGCGTCCGTCGAACAGGGTCTCGCCCTGCGCGCCGCCGGCGCGGGCGGTGAAGCGCGGCACCCGCACATCCAGCACGGCGCGGGTGGGTGATCCGGCTTCCAGCGCGCCGTGTGCGCTGGCCGTGCCTGTCATGCGCACGCCAGCCACCTCGGCCGTTGCGGCAGCTTCGGGAATGTCCACCGTGCTGCCTGCGGCAAGTTCGCCTTCTTCCAGTTGCAGGTCCCCTCGCAGGGTGCCGCCCCCATCCAGCTGCAGCCACGGCCGGCGCAGGAACAAGGCGGGAATCCAGTTGAGCGAGGTGAAGCGCCACTCGCCCTGCACGCGACCGGAGGTGCGTTCGAGCAGTTGGCCTGGCTCACGGAACGGAATCTTCCGTCCGGCAACATGCAGGTCGGCCTTCAGCCAGGCACCGGTGCCCTCGCGCGCCGGCAGGCGGGCCTGCAGGCGGATGTCCTGGGCAGCATCCATCTGTATCGCCAGCAGCCCGCGATCAGGCGCACCCGCGCCCGCCTGCAGCGGCACCCGCCAGATCGCGCGGCTGCCCGGCTGCAGCGTGCCACCCTGCAGCGACAGTTGCGCCTGCAGTTGGCCGGCGACGGGCGCGCTGGACACCGCCACCGCGCCGCCTTCGGTGTCTACCCGCAGGCCTTGGCTGCGTGCGTCCACGTTCAACGAGCCACGCAGGAGGTCGAACTTGGCAATGCCGGGTGCCTGGTCGCGGTAGTGCCAGGGATAACCGAAGCGGGCCTCGACCTTCATCGCGTCCAGCAGTTGTACGCCGTCGTAGCTGGCGATGGCGTCGCGGAAGGCGACCTGCGAGTCATACAGCTGGGAAGGCCCGCCGCGCAGCTGCTTGCGGAAGCCGACAGTGCCGCTGCCGCGACCGATGATGAGCAGCTTGCCAAGTCGGGCATGGGCGATCGACTCGCTGTGGATGGCGTCGAAGCGCAGGGTCCAGCCCTGGTTGCCACGCGGTGGCGGCGGTACCGCATCCTCCACACGGGTCACTTCGGCCGAGACGCCGGCAGCCTCCAGCCGGGGCACGCGTACCTCGCGCCGGAACAACGGCCACAGCGCCAGCCGGGCACTGGCACGGTCGGCATGAAATACATACACCGTGTGGTTCGCATGGCCACGCATATGCACGTTCCAGGCGATGACATGGCCGGGAAGCAGGGTGATGGCCGGCCCGGTGCGCATCACGAACTTCTGCGGTTTGAGGTTGGTGACCCGGTCGAACAGCGGGGTATTGAGGAAGAGGTTGCCTGCCAGCAGGTAGGCGGCGTAAAGACCGGCTGCGCTCCACGCCAGTACCCGCCAGGGGCGTGGCCATTGCTTGAAACGTAAGGAAATCGCGCGCATCCGGGCTCATGAAATGGGTGGGGCGGGCATCACTATCCCGAACACGCGTGCGTGGCGATGTGAATGCCCGCCAACAGAGGTTGCCTGTGGCGCCACATGGACATGCAGCGCATCGAAGAGGCCCTACTCGGCGAAGGTGGAAAGATGACCCTCCGTCTTCACGCGCTGAAAACCTCTTCACAGTGCTTAATACGCTTTCTGACGAGTGGGGGGCTTGTCCAGAAGGGCGGCTCCCGGCGTTTTCAACCATCTGGACCGAACCCATGGCGGCTTTGCAGCAGCGCACCATCGACCTCATCCGCGAGCATCAGTCCACCCTGATCGCCCAGTGGCGTGACAATCTCCATGCCGCCGGGCTGAACGATGACAGCCGCATCGGTGCGCGGGATCTTGACCAGCAGGTGCAGGAGTTCTGGCAGCTGTTGCTGCCGGCACTCTCGGCCGCCGATGCCGGCAGTCTGCACGGCACGGAATGGCAGTCCATCCGTCATTTCCTCGAAGACCTCTCGCGTGACCGGGCAATCAAGGGTTTCACGTCTTCGGAAACGGCCACGTTCATCTTTTCGCTGAAGCGGCCCCTGTTCCAGCTTCTGCAGCAGCACCACGGCAGCGATCCGCAGGCCTTGGGCGACCAGCTCTGGTCGATCTCCGAGCTGCTGGACGTGTTGGGGCTGCACACGGTCAAGGCGTTCCAGCGCACCCGCGAGGATGTCATCCAGCGCCAGCAGGAAGAGATGCTCGAGCTGTCCACGCCGGTGGTGAAGCTGTGGGATGGCGTGCTGGCGCTGCCGATGATCGGTACCCTGGATTCCCAGCGAACCCAGGTGGTGATGGAATCGCTGCTGCAGCGCATCGTCGATACCGGCTCGGAAATCGCCATCATCGACATCACTGGCGTGCCGACCGTGGATACGCTGGTCGCCCAGCATCTGTTGAAGACCGTCACCGCCATCCGCCTGATGGGCGCCGACGCCATCATCAGTGGCGTGCGTCCACAGATCGCGCAGACCATCGTGCACCTGGGGCTGGATCTTCAGGGCATTGTCACCAAGGCCAACCTGGCCGACGCACTGGCGCTGGCGCTCAAGCGCACGGGCCTGACCGTCACCCAGGCCAACCGCTGATGGACCGTATCCCGATCCTGCAGATGGGCAACCTGCTGCTGGTCACCATCCAGGTGGACATGCACGACCAGTTGGCGCTGAATCTGCAGGACGACCTGAGCGAGCGCATCCAGCGTACCTCCGCGCGGGGGGTGCTGATCGACATCTCCTCGCTGGACATCGTCGACTCCTTCATCGGCCGCATGATCGCCACCATTTCCGCGCTGTCGCGGGTGATGGATGCCACCACCGTGGTGGTTGGCATGCAGCCGGCCGTGGCCATCACCCTGGTGGAGCTTGGGCTGGATCTGAGCGGCGTGCGCACCGCATTGAACGTCGAGCGTGGCATGAAGGTGCTGCGCCAGAGCGATGAACTGCGATGAGCGTGCAGCAGGGGACCCTGCCGGTGCGGGTCGAGCAGGACGTCGTACTGGCCCGCCAGGCCGTGCGCCAGGCTGCGGTGGCGTGTGGGCTGCGCCTGGTCGACCAGACCAAACTGGTGACCGCCGCCAGTGAACTGGCCCGCAATACCGTCATCTACGGTGGCGGCGGGCAGATGGACTGGCAGCTGCTGCAGGAGGGGGTTCGCTGCGGCGTCCGCCTGGTGTTTTCCGACCAGGGGCCGGGCATTGCCAATATCGAGCAGGCACTGACCGATGGCTGGTCGTCGGGCAAGGGCATGGGCCTGGGCCTGTCCGGCTCGCGGCGGCTGGTGGATGACTTCGTTCTGGACAGTGCACCCGGCCAGGGCACACGCATCACCATTACCAAATGGACGTGAGTTTCTCCGGCCACGTTACCCGCGTCGTCGCCGTGGATGAACCGACCCAGGTCGGGCAGGTGCGCCGCGAGGCGCTGGCCCTGGCGGCACGTATCGGTTTCGACGAAACAGACAGCGGCAGGGTGGCACTGGCCGCCAGCGAGCTGGCCAGCAACCTGCTGCGTCACGGTGGCGGCGGCAAGGTCCATCTGTCGGTGGTGCAGGGGCGCGATACACCCGGTGTCGAGCTGTACACGGTCGATTCGGGCCCCGGCTTCGTGCTGTCGCAGGCTCTGGTGGAAGGCTATTCCACCGGTGGCAGCCAGGGCCTGGGGCTGGGCGCGGTGAAGCGCCAGGCGATGGTGCTCGACAGCTGGTCCGATGCGCGCGGCACGATCGTGGTGGTTCGCATCTACCCCGAGCGTGCAGGCCCGCGCGTGGATCTGCCCTATGGGGCCCTGCGCCTTGCGATGCGTGGCGAGCAGACCTGTGGCGATGCCTGGCATCTGTCGATCGCCGACACTCGCGCAACGCTGACCGTGATCGACGGCCTCGGCCATGGACTGCCGGCATCCGATGCGGCGCACGTTGGCGTACGCAGGGCGGCCGAAGCGGGGGTGCAGGCGCCGAGCCAGCTGATTGAAGCGCTGCACCAGGCCATGTCCGGCACCCGTGGGGGTGCGGTGGCCGTGGCGACGGTGCCGTTGGCCGGGGGGGAGGCGCAGTTCTGTGGCATCGGCAACATCAATGCCGGCATTGCCGATGCCTCGACCTGGCGGGGGCTGGCCTCGATGCCCGGCATCGTTGGCGTGCAGTTCCGCAAGGCGCAGGCATTCAACGTTCACGCCGCGCACGGCACTCTGCTGCTGATGCACAGCGACGGGTTGCAGGGGCGCTGGCGGCTGCAGGACTATCCGGGCCTGGTCCATCGCCACCCGGCGCTGGTGGTGGCGGTGCTGCAGCGGGATTTCGACCGTGGGCGTGACGATGCCAGCATCGTTGCCCTGCGCATGGGGGCATGGTGATGGTGCAGGAACAGATGCAGGAAGAGAATGCCCGCCTGGCAGCGGAGAACGCCGCCCTGCGCGCCGAACTGGAAGAGACCAACCAGGGCGTGCTGGCGCTGTACGCCGAACTGGACCAGCAGGCCGTGCAGCTGCGCGAGGTCTCCGACCTGAAGAGCCGGTTCCTGTCCTATATGAGCCATGAGTTCCGCACGCCGCTGGGCTCCATCCTCAGCATGACGCGGTTGCTGGAAGATGGTTTCGATGGGCCGCTCAACGATGAGCAGCTGCGCCAGGTCCGCTTCGTCAGTGCATCGGCCTCCGAGCTGCGTGAGATGGTGGATGACCTGCTGGATCTGGCCAAGATCGAGGCCGGGCGCATCACGATTTCGGCTGGCTGGTTCGATCTGATGGACCTGTTTGCCGCCCTGCGTGGCATGTTCCGGCCGCTGGTGGACAGCAACCAGCGCATCGAGCTGATGTTCGAGGACCCGCCGCCGCTGCCGATGCTCTACACCGACGACAAGAAGCTGGCGCAGATCCTGCGCAACTACATCTCCAACGCCATCAAGTTCACACCGGAAGGCCAGGTGGTCGTTTCCGCAGCGATGGAGAACGACGTGGAGGTCCGCTTCACCGTGCGCGATACCGGCATCGGCATCGCCCCCGACCTCCTGCCCGGGTTGTTCGAGGATTTCGTGCAGGTGGATTCGCCCTTGCAGAAGCGCCTGCGCGGTACCGGTCTCGGTCTGTCCCTGTGCAAGCGTTTCGCTGAACTGCTGGGCGGCCGGGTGGCGGCGGAAAGCCAGCCAGGCAGTGGCTCGGCCTTCCATGTCATCCTGCCGGTAGCGTTGAACGAGGCGACGGAGGCCGCCAATGCCCCACTCTGACCGGGTGCTGGTGGTGGATGACAACGCGGCCACGCGCTATTCCGTGCGGCGCGTGCTGGAACATCATGGCTACAGGGTCAGCGAGGCGGCCACCGGGCAGGAAGGCCTGGACCGCTTGGCGGACACCGAATTCGGCGCGGTGGTGCTGGACGTCAACCTGCCGGACATGAGTGGCTTCGACGTGGTGCGGCAGCTGCGCGCCCAGCCACGTACGCAGCTGCTGCCGGTGGTGCACGTGTCGGCGGCATCCATCGCTACCGGCGATATGATCACCGGCCTGGACAATGGCGCCGATGGATACCTGATCCACCCGGTCGATCCGGATGTACTGCTGGCGACCCTGCGCAGCCTGTTGCGTGCGCGCCGCGCCGAAGAGGCACTGCGTGATGCGGATGCACGGTTCCGGGAAATCTTCAGCCAGGTCAATGCGCCCATTGCGGTGCTGGATGACCGCCTGCAGATCCGTGAAAGCAATGCCGCGTTCGCACGCCTGCTCAGCGAGGCCGATGCCAACGGCTCGCTGCTGGCCATGCTGGGCAGCAACAATGAGTTCGTGCTGGACCTGCAGGACGCATTGGGCCGGCAGGCGCGGTGGCAGGGCGTGCTGTCCATCGAAGGGCGGCAGGGCCCGCGCGATACGCAGTGGCGGCTGACGCCTGACCGCCGTACGGGCCATGGGCTGGTCGTGGTGGAAGACGTGACCGAGCACCATGCGCGCGCGCGCGAACAGCGCGCCGAACTGGAGACCGCCACCACCGAGCTCGCGCACCAGATTGCCGAGCGCAGCCGGACCGAAGGTGAGCTGCTGCAGGCGCAGAAGATGGATTCGCTCGGCCAGCTGACCGGAGGCATCGCACATGACTTCAACAATCTGCTGACCACCATCATCTCCGGCCTGGACATGATCGAACTGGCCGTGGCGTCATCCCGGCTTGAGAAGGTACCGCAGTACGCCAGCATCGCCGCCGCTTCAGCCCAACGTGCCGCCGCGCTGACCCAGCGCATGCTGGCGTTTGCCCGTAAACAGCCACTGGATGCGCGCGCCTTCGATCTTGTCGCACGCACGCGCTCGCTGGAAGACCTGCTGCGCCGCTCGATCGGCGAGAACATCGAACTGGAGTTCGAACTGGGAGAGACGCCGCTGATTGCCGTCGCCGACGTCAATCAGTTCGAGAACGTGGTGTTGAACCTGGTCATCAACGCGCGCGATGCGCTGGGCGGTCGCGGCCTGATCCGCCTGCGTGCCGAAGCCTGCGGGGTCCAGCACGAGAGCGAGTTGACCCCTGGCCGCTATGTCAGCCTGAAGGTGATCGACAACGGGCCCGGCATTCCGTTGCAACTGCTGGATAAAGTGTTCGAACCCTTTTTCACGACCAAGCCGCAGGGGGAGGGTACGGGCCTTGGCCTGTCGATGACCTATGGCTTCGCCCGGCAGTCGGGCGGGGTGGCGCGCATTGCCAGCGAGCCCGGGGAAGGGACTGAAGTCGAGCTGCTGCTGCCTGCCGGTGAAATCGCGCAGGCCGAGGTGGGCCCCTTGCAGGCGGCGCCGCCCCGTGGCCAGTCCGAGCGCATCCTGCTGGTGGATGACACCGATTCTGTACGCATGATGGTGGGTGAAATGCTGTCCGAAGCCGGCTACCAGGTGACGCTGGCCGAAGACGCGCGTCAGGCGTTGCGCCAACTGCGGCAGGACCCCGCCTTCCACCTGCTGCTGTCCGACGTCGGCCTGCCCGGCATGGATGGCCGCGAACTCGCCGACGCCGCACGCGAGATCAACCCGGTGCTGCCGGTCCTGTTCATTACGGGGTACACCGAGCGCGCGGTGGTTCGTGAGACGTTCCTCGGGACCGGCATGAGCCTGCTGCCCAAACCGTTCAGCCTGCTGGAACTGCTGGCAGCGGTACGCGCGGCACTCTAGGCGGCTGGTCCGTTGCGGGGCGGATGCTGAATGGTAGTGGGAACCATTCTCATATGCTATGATTTAACGCATCTTTGACAAGCGCCACTGCCGCCGTTCCGGGCGCGCCTCTTCATAGCAGGTCTTCCCATGTCCGCTACTCTTGCCCGCGCGCCGATGCGCTCGTTGCTGTCCGTTTCCGTGGCGATGCTGCTTGCCACCCCCGTGGCCGCGCAGGTCCTGCCGGAAGCGCCCGTCGGCACCACGCCCACCGATCTGGATGCCGTGCACGTCAATGCCTATCGCACCGTCACCCACAGTTCGGGCGCCACCAAAACCGACACGCCCGTGGCCGAGATGGCCAGGTCGGTGTCGGTCATCGCGCGTGAGGAGCTGGATGCGCGCGGCGTGCAGACCCTCAATGACGCGATGCGCTACGTGGCCGGCGTCTCGCTGGAAAGCACTGGCATTGACAACCGTGTCGACGATTTCCGCATCCGCGGTTTCGACGCGGGCAGCTGGAGCAACAACGTCACCGTCGATGGCATGCGCGCGCCGCAGGGCGGACAGTGGAACCGCACCATGATCGACAGCTGGAACCTGGACCGCGTGGAGGTGCTCAAAGGCCCGTCGGCAGTGATGTACGGTCAGGTCGCTCCGGGCGGCATGGTCAACCAGGTCAGCAAGACGCCCACGCCGGACCCGCAGCAGGTGCTGCAGCTGGGCGTGGATGGCAACGGCCAGTACAGCACCGCCTTCGACGTGGGGGCGGGCAGCGATGACCAGCGCCACCTGGTCCGCCTGGTCGGCCTGTATCGTGACGGCGATACCCAGATCCAGCACACCGATCAGGAACATGGGTTCCTCGCGCCCAGCTACACCTTCCAGATGGCCGCGCGCACCCGACTGACCCTGCTGGGCCTGTACCAGCGCGATGATGGCGGTTCCACCTACCAGTTCCTGCCGATGGCCGGCACCCTGGTGGCCACGCCCTTCGGCCACATGAAGAACAATACCTTCATTGGCGAGCCGACCTGGAACACCTATGACCGCACCATCTGGTCGGCCGGCTGGCTGTTCGAACATGCCTTCAACGAGCACTGGACGCTGAGCCAGAGCGCGCGCCGGCTGAACGTGGACTCGACCTTCCGCACCGTGGTGACCAACGGCGCACTGAACGCGGATGGCCGCACGCAGAAGCGCCGCGCTACCTGGGGCGAGGGCGATTCGCGCGGTGACACCGCCGATACCCGCCTGACCGGCAAGTTCAGCACCGGTGCCGCCGAGCACACCCTGCTGCTGGGTGTGGACTGGCAGAAGGCCGACTGGAACGCCGCGCGTGGCACGATGGGAACGGCCACCGATACGCCCACCGCCATCGACATCTTCAACCCCGTATACAGCGGCTACATCCCGGCCACCACCTCGATCAGCTATTCCGGTGGCATCAACCGCCAGACAGGCGTCTACCTGCAGGACCAGATCGCGCTGGACAAGTGGCGCTTCACCCTGGGCGGCCGCTACGACTGGACCAAGGATGACACCTGGACCCAAGCCTATACCGTAGCCACCGACTGGTACGGTGCCCGCACGCCGAGCGGCATCAAGAGCGAGGCGTTCAGCGGCAATGCCGGCATCCTGTACATGGCCGACAACGGCCTGTCCCCGTACCTGAGCTATGCCGAATCGTTCCAGCCGGCCGGCAGCTCGGCCACGCAGTCATACGATCGCACCCCGTTCGACCCCATCACCGGCAAGCAGTGGGAAGTGGGTCTGAAGTACCAACCGGCCCGTTTCGACGGCCTGATCACCCTGTCCGCCTATGACCTGCGCCAGCAGAACGTGCTGACCGATGACCCCGACGTCAACCACAGGAACTGCGGCACCACCGGCACCAGCCAGTGCCAGGTGCAGGACGGTGAGGGCCGCGTGCGTGGCGTCGAACTGGAAGGCCGCATCACCCCGCTGGACGGCTTCAGCGTGATCGGTGCGGCGTCGTGGATGGAATCGGAAGTAACCCGCAGCAACAACGGCTACACCGGCAAGGAATTGGCGATGGTGCCGGACTGGACCGCGGCGCTGTGGGGTGACTACACCTTCCAGCACCGTGCGCTGGAAGGCCTGAGCCTGGCTGTGGGCATGCGCTACAACGGCAGGAGCTACGGCGACAGTGCCAACCTGTACCGCATTCCGTCCTACACGTTGTGGGACGCGGCCATCCGTTACGACATCGGCCATTACGGCGCGGTGGGTACGCAGCTCTCGTTGAACCTGAGCAACCTGGCCGACAAGCATTTCGTATCGACCTGCACCGGCGTGTCGTCGTGCTATTACGGCACCGGCCGCACGGTCACTGCGACCGCGCGGTTCACGTGGTAATGCGCATCGGGTGACGGGAGGCGGCGCACGTTGACGATGCCGCCGCTGCCCAGGGATGCTCTGAACGTCGCTGTGGTAGTGCCTGCCGTTGGCCGGCAGCCTGAGCGAGGATGGCGGCACATGGCGAGGCGCCATCCCTGCATGCCTGGACGAGCCAAGGCCGACCCGTCGTGAGATCTTCCTGACCATGATGGAACAGGTGGTGCCGGTGCGCGGCATCTGAATGCTTCAGCGCGCTCCTGGGCAACAGCGATGGGCACCCGCCGCCAAGGCATTCATCCGCCCGATACATCCGAAAGACAGCAATGTGACTTGCCGGGGCCTACGTTGCAGGTTCAATCCCTGCGACAACAATACGATGCTTGCTCCGGTGCTGCCTTCCCCATTATCCAACCTGGCCAGGCAACGCCTGTTGCAGGTGCCCGGTCTTCCCCTTCCGGGTGGGGGCCGCACGCTTGAGCGGTGGCGCGCGCTTGCCACCCTGGGTCACGAAGATCTGTGCTTGGCCAAAGTGCTCGAAGCCCATTTTGACGCGGTAGCGATTCTGCATGAACTGCATGCACCCGTTCCGCCTGAGCAGCTGCTGGCGGTGTGGGCAGCGGACGGGCCGGCCTGCACTCTGCGGCCCGATACGGCGGGCCGTCTGCACGGTGACAAGCCGTGGTGCTCGGGAAGCGATCTGGTGGACACCGCACTGGTGACCGTCAGAGGCGATGCAGGCGTCCAGTTGTACAGAGTTGACGCGTCACAATGGCATTGCATGGACAATGAACCGTGGCCGGCTGCGGGAATGGCCGGAGTGCCATCCACCACGGTGCGCTTCGATGGTGCGCAGGCAGACGCCATTGGGCCGATCAATGCGTACCTCGAGCGTCCCGGCTTCTGGCACGGTGGCGCAGGCGTCGCCGCAGTGTGGTTTGGTGCAGCCAGCGCGCTGGCCGAGCGCATGCAGCATGACTGCAGCGAGGGGCTGCGCGCGCGCCTGCTGGGCAAAGCAGATCTTGTTCTGGCTCCTGCCGCCGCCCTGCTGCGTGAGCTGGCCGCGGCGATCGACGCGGCACCGCAGCTTACCCATCGGGTGCAGGTGACACGCGTACGCAGCGTGGTCGAGCGAGCCGCAACCCAGGTGCTGGACCTGGCCGGTCGCGCGCTTGGCCCCGCGCCAATGTGCAGGGAGGATGCCCACGCGCGGCGCTGGGCCGATCTGACGGTGTTCCTGCGCCAGAGCCATGCTGACAGAGATTGGGAATGGCTGGGTGAGCAGTGCGCCAGGCAGGTCATGCCGTGGTCGCTGTAGCCGCCATCCACGGCGTTGGATCGGACGAGCAGGCATGGGAACGCTGTGACTGGCTCTGGCAGCAGCCTGAAACCACGCTTGCCGAGCTGTGTGCGGGCGTGAGGCGGATTGTGGTGGTTGCGCCGCACCCGGATGACGAAGTGCTGGCCTGTGGCGGGCTGCTGTGTGCGGCCGCAGGCATCGGGCTGCAGGTCAAGGTCGTGGCGGTCACCGATGGCGAGGCCTGTTACCCGGGTGAAGCCTGGTGGACGCCGCAGCGCCTGCGCCATGCGCGCAGGGGAGAACTGCGCGACGCGCTTGCCGATCTCGCCATTGATGCGGGATCCATCGTCCATCTTGGTATTGCCGATGGAAAGGTCAACGCCCACGAGACGGCCCTGGAAGACTGGCTGTGGCAGACCCTTCGCGAGGACGATCTGGTCCTCGCACCCTGGCGCTTTGACGGCCATCCCGACCATGAAGCAGCCGGGCGCGCGGCATGGCACGCCTCGCGGGCAGCAGGATGCGCACGCTTGGAATACCCGGTCTGGGGCTGGCATTGGCTGGATCCAGCCTGGGCCCACATGGCGTGGGAGCAGCCGCGACTGCTCGACATCTCTGCCGTTGCCGCGCGCAAGCGCGGGGCCATCGCCCAGTTCCGTACCCAGACCGGCGATGTGCCCCGTCTGCACGCCCATCCCATCCTTCCGGCCCACGTCCTCATCCGCTTCTACCGTAATCACGAGGTCTACCTTGCATGAACGCTCAGCCGTACTTCGACGAACTTCATGCCAACGATGATCCGTTCGGCTACCGCACCCGCTGGTACGAAGAACGCAAGCGGGACTTGCTGATGGCCAGCCTGACCCGGCCCAGCTTCCAGCGCGGCTGGGAGCTGGGATGTTCCAATGGGGTGCTCACCGAGTGCCTGGCCGGCCGCTGCGAGCGTCTGCTGGCCACGGACATCAGTCCCCGTGCCGCCTTCCAGGCACGCCGCGGTCTGGCTCATCTGCCGCACGTGCAGGTGCACTGCGCACAGCATCCACAGCAGTGGCCTGCGGGCAGGTTCGATCTCATCGTCTGCGGCGAAATGGGATACTACCTTGGCCCTGCCGCGTTGGTTGAACTGCGCGACGGGCTGCACGCGGCGTTGAAAGACGACGGTGTGCTGGTCGCCTGCCATTGGCTGCCGTCGTTCCCGGGCCGTGCCAGCCGCAGTGTGCTGGTGCACGAACGCTTGGGACACGGCCTGCATGAGGCATTCTGCTACCGCGACAATGACTTCATCCTGCAGGGCTGGACGCGCACGTCGCTTTCCCTGGCCAGTAACGAGGGATTGAGGTGATAGGCGTACTGGTGCCGGCGCACAACGAGGCTGAGCACCTGGCGGCGTGCCTGCGTTCGCTGGCCGTGGCCGCCATGCACCCAGGCCTGGGCGGCGAACCGGTGCAGATCGTCGTTGCACTGGACGCCTGTAGTGACGGCAGTGCCGATGTCTGTGCAGGCATGGGGGTGGGGACTGTCAGCGTGCAGGCACGGTGCGTGGGCGCTGCACGCGCGGCGGCGGCGGGCATTCTGATCGAGCGCGGTGCAGGCTGGCTGGCCAGCACCGACGCGGACAGCGAGGTGCCCTCCGACTGGCTGGTGGCCCAGCGCGGTGCGGGCACTGACGTCTTCTGTGGTGTCGTCGATCTTGGCGAACTGGCGCCGCAGTACGCCGGTTTGCGTAGCCGTTTCCAGCGCGGCGAGCGATGGGGGGCAGGGCATGGTCGCGTGCATGGGGCAAGCCTCGGCGTCTCGACTGCGGCCTACAGGCGCGCAGGTGGCTTTGCTGCACAGCGGTGTTCGGAAGACGTGGATCTCGTGCGCCGTCTTGAGGCCATTGGCGCGTCGATCTGCTGGGCGGGCGCCCCCGTGGTGATTACCAGCGGCAGAGTGTGCGGTCGCGTTGCAGGCGGCTTCGCCGACCATCTGGCAGGCCTGGTCGCTGTGGACACTCCGGACCTTCGGCGACTGACCGTAGCCTGTCCCCCGATCCATCGGGCATGCATACCCTGAGCACGTGCGGGAGCATGCGCTGGCGCTCCCCTTCCAGCGTGGCGTCTACACCTGCCAGCGCCGCGAAGGCAACCTGCCGTTGTGCATAGGCAAGCGAAGCCAGATGCGCACGCGCGGGATGGACCACCTGCGCGCACCGTGAGAGGCTGCAATGCTGCATCTCACAGATGGGCAGGCAGAGGACGCAATCCCTCCCGGATTCAGCCGGTGCGGGACTGGGCAAGCGTCGCGCGTACCGCCTCCTGCAGCTGCGGGATATGGAAGGGTTTGGCAACGAACCGAGCGTTCTGGTGCCGTGCTGGTACCACCTGATCATAGACAGCCGATGCGAACAGGAAGGGAACTCCGAGTTCGGCCAATCGATCAGCGACAGGGAACACGACGCCGTCACCCAGCTCGATGTCGAGAATTGCCGCATCGAAGGTTCCGTCTCTCAACAACGTCAAGGCCTCGAAGACGCTCTGTGCATGGGTGACCGTATTGCCTTGGCCGGACAAGGCGTCTTCCACCAACTCAGCCAGGTCCAGTTGATCTTCCACCAGCAGAAGGCCGTGTTCGCCTGATCGCCGTTCGCTGTACTGCTGCATGCTGCATGCTGCCCGTTGAATTCCGTTGATCGTACTTTCCTCGCCCATGCATCAAGAAAGCGTTGCCGACTGTATGCGGAATGCGAAGAAGCAGAGGTGTGTCCCTTCACTGCGGCACTACGGAGTTCGCCTCAATGTCGCGCCATGGAGGGGGCATGGCCAGTGCAGCTGCTGGGTTGATCCGCGTCGGCTGTGCGGGAAACGATGCGTCATGATTCCGCGCCGCGTGATGCATCAGTCCTGCCGTACCCGTTTCTTCTGCTGCATCAGCCTTGTTCCAAGCGTTGCGTCGGCGTGCTGAGGTGGCGGTGGCCTGCGAGGGCCACTCAGGTGGGAGCAGCCGCTCGGCGCGTCCCTGTCTGGGTCACGATGAACATCACCGCGCAGAGTCACGTCGTTGGCGACGCCCTTCGGCTGCAGGCGCTGCGGGTGGACAAGGGTTGCGCATCACTGGGATGCAGTCACGGTGGATTGGATATCAGCGGGCCATAGTGAGAGCCGTATCCCTCGGAGAGTTCGAATGACGCAGGTTTTCATCGTCGGCGCCGCCGGCAAGATCGGTCGTCTATTGGTGGAACAGGCCAGCGCACGTGGACATCGTGTGCTGGCGCTGCACCGTGCGCGGGGGCAGGGTGCCGATATCGCGGCCCTCGGTGCGCGCCCCGTGCAGGGTGACCTGCTGCAGCTGGACGCCGTTGCACTGGCGGGTCTGATGCAGGGTAGTGACGTGGTGGTGTTCTCGGCCGGTGCGGGTGGCAAGGGCGGGGCGGCGATGACTGCTGCCATCGATGGACGCGGGCTGGAACTGACCGTCGCGGCGGCCCAGCTGGCCGCAGTGCCGCGCTTCCTGCTGGTGTCAGCCTTTCCGGAAGCGGGTCGCGGCACGCTGCGCTCTGACACGTTCGAGCACTACATGGTGGTGAAGAAGCGTGCCGATGTGCATCTGGCCGGCAGCCTGCTGGACTGGGTGATCCTGCGCCCCGGCACGCTGACCGATGAACCTGGCAGGGGCCGCGTCCGTGCGGGCCTGGCCATTCCCTATGGCAATGTTGCACGCGCCGATGTCGCGGCCATGCTGCTGGCGCTGATCGAGCACCCGCCGCTGCGTCGCTGCATCATCGAACTCACCGAAGGCGACACACCGGTCTTCGAGGCGCTGCAGGCACTGTCACCGCCATGAGGGTTTGACCGTCGCAATGTGCTGACGCAGAATCGGTCCCACGGTCTTCCGCGCAACCACAGTCGCCACGACTGCCTCTGGCGGGTCATGAGGTCGTTGCGTGAGATGAAGCAGTGCGCCCTCACAGGACCCCGCCCGGCGTGGACGAGGCCTTTTTGTTTCTCCGTCCGTGCTCACTCCCACAGGAGAAACGCCATGGATCCTTCCGCTTTCCGTCGCCGTGGCCTGCTGGTCATCGACATGCAGCAGGGCCTGTTCAACGGCGCGCGTCGCCCGTACCGCGCTGACGAGGTGCTGGGCAACATCAACGCGCTGATCGACCGTGCACATGCCGCTGGCGCCCCTGTTTTTGCCGCACGCCATATCGGCCCCGCGGGTACGCCGCTGGCCAGCGACAGTGCGCTGTCGCAGCTGCTGGCGGAGCTGCGGATCGATCCTGCGCGCGACACCGTATTCGACAAGACCCGTCCGAACTGCTTCTTCGATACAGGGCTGGCCGACCGGCTGGCCAGCGCCGGCGTCGAAGAACTGGTCATCGTCGGCATGAAGACCGACTTCTGTGTGGATACCACCAGTCGCGCCGTGCGCGACCTCGGGTTTGCGGCCGTGCTGGTGGCCGACGCGCATACCACCACCGATTCGCCGGTGCTGGAAGCGCAGCGTATTGTCGATCATCACAATGCGACGCTCGGCGGTGCCTTCGTGATGCTGGTGGCCAGCGAGGACTGCACGTTCGCCGATTCCTGATGGCTCAGCGCAGCGCGTCCTTGCGGGCACTCAAGGCGAGGATGACCACGGTAACCCGGTAGAGCCGAGCCATGCCCGGCTGATTTTTCCGTGCGGTCGAGCAAGGTCGACTCTACTGGCAGTCACGACCGGCCTGTTCGCTCTTCACGTACCCGCTGCAGGAAGGCCTCCACCGCGGGCACCTGGTAAGCGCCTTCGCGGCGGATGATGCTGAGCGGACGCTGCAACCCCAGCGCCCGCACCGGAAGACGTGCCAAGCTTCCGTCCTGTAGATCACGCACCACGCTGATGCGGGGCAGCCACGCGATGCCGCCGCCATGGATCGCGGCCTGCTTCAACGCCTCGGTATTACCGAATTCCACGATGCTGCCGGTCTGTACGTCCAGTTGCTGCAGCAACCCGGCAATCAGCTCGCGCGTACCGGAGCCCGGCTCGCGCATCAGCAGTGGCAGCCCGTTGATGTCCGCCGGGCTGGCCCGTCTGCGTCCGGCCAAGGGATGCTGCGCTCCCACCACCGGTATCAGTTCATCGCGGCTGAATTCCTCCACGATCAGCCCTTCAACGCGGATGGGCCCCTCGACAAACCCCACCGTAAAGCGCAGGTCGGCCACGCCCTGCGCCACCTGCTCGGTATTGCCGACGAACAGCGAGATACCCACCTGCGGGAACTGCGTGCGGAACCCCGCCACGTAGCGCGGCAGGACATAGGTGCCAATGGTGTTGCTGGCACCCATGGACAGCTGCCCGGCGCGGGCATCGGCGAAATCACGCATCGCCGCCTGTGCGCTGTCGGCCACCGCGAACAATCGGGCCGAGTAGGCATGCAGCACCTTGCCCGGTTCGGTCAGGCGCATCCCGCGCGGCAGCCGCTCGAACAGCACCACTCCCACGCGTCCCTCGAAATCTTTCAGTTCCCGCGACAGCGCCGGTTGGGACACGCATACGCGGATCGCAGCGGCGGAGATGCTGCCGGTCTCGGCGATGGCGTGGAAGATGGCCAGGTGATGAAGGTTCATGCGCGTGGGCTTCGGTCAGAGCTGCCCGATAAAGTACTGCACCACGAGGCTGCTGGTCGCCACGGCCACCCACACGCCCAGACCCAGTGCAATGGGACGAAAGCCGCTGGCGGCCATGCGCCGCAGGTTGGCGGAAAGGCCGATGGCGGACAGCGCGAACACGATCAGCACTTCAGCCAGCGTGTGCAGCACCGGCAGCGAAGCGTCCGGCACCCAGCCCGCGGTGCGCAGGCCCGAGGCTACCAGGAACCACAGGATGAACCACGGGAAGATCGCTCCGATCCTGAAGCTGCCCGCCGCGTCTGTCGTGGTGCTGCGCCGCCTGGCCAGCGCCGCCATCGCCACGGTCAGCACCAGGCACACCGGAATGATCAGGGTCGAGCGGGTCAGCTTGACGATCGTGGCGAAGCCGCCAGCCAGATCACTGTAGGCGTAGCCGGCGGCCACCACCGACGAGGTGTCATTGATGGCCGTGCCTGCCCACAGGCCGAAGCCCTGGTCACTCATGTGCATCAGGTGGCCGAGCAGCGGGAACAGCAGTACGGCGACCAGGTTGAAGAGGAAAATGGTGGAGATGGAAAACGCCGTATCGTGATCGTCGGGCTTGAGAATGGGGGTGACCGCCGCAATCGCCGAGCCACCGCAGATCGCCGTGCCTACGCCGATCAGCACCGTCAGCTTGCCTTCCACGCGCAGCCAGCGCCCGAGCAGCCACGCACTGAGGAAGGCCACCGACATCGTCACCAGCGTTACCGACAGTGATTCCATGCCGGTCTTCAGCACCTGGTCCAGGCTTAGCCCGAAGCCCAGCGCGATGATCGACCACTGCAGCACCTGCTTGCCGCCGAAGCGGATGCCGGCGTCGAAGCGGCTGCCCGGCCAGAGCAGGTTCTTCAACACGATGCCGAGCACGATGCCGAACACCGGCCCGCCCACCAACGGCAACGCGTGCCCCAGCAGAAGGGCGACCGCGGCAACGCCGGCGGTCAGCAGCAGACCGGCATGATGACGTGAGGTCCAGGCGGCGGCGGGGAGCAGAAGGCGGTTCATTTCGGCAACAGGATGGGGCGGGATGGCCAGTCTGGCCCTGATCCAGCCATGCATCCAATACAAATAATCCAGTGTGTCCATACCAAAATTGCATGGCTGCGCCTCCGTCCGACCCCTGTACCATCGGCAGGCGCAGACCCACCGGGGCCCATGGCGGACGATGTAATGACCAAACCTGCTGTTGATGGCCGCACCACACCGCTTCGCGTCATCCTTGCGGGCATCTGTGCGCTGGTACTGACCGTCGGCTTGGCCCGTTTCGCCTACACGCCCATGCTGCCCATCATGAAGGCGCAGGCAGGCCTGGGGTATGTTGCCGCCGGTTGGCTGGCCGCGATCAACTATGCCGGCTACATGGCCGGTACCTTGCTGGCGGCATCGACAGGCGATCTACGCCGCAGGTTCGTGTTCTACCGCATCGGCCTGGTGGTGGCGGTGGTCAGTACGGTGGCCATGGGCCTTACCCGGAATCCACTTGCCTGGGGCGTGCTGCGGTTTCTGTCCGGGCTCTCCAGCGTGGCCGGGTTGCTGCTCGCTTCGGGGCTGGTGTTGAACTGGCTGCTGCGGCATGGGCATCGTCCGGACCTGGGCCTGCATTTCACTGGCATGGGCCTGGGGATCGTCGTGTCCGGTGTGGCCGTCGCCCTGACACTGCCTGTGCTGACCTGGCCTGGGCAGTGGATCGCGCTGGGGGTGCTGGGCCTGTTGTTTTTCGTGCCTGCCTGGCGATGGATGCCGGCCCCGCCGCCCGCGTCCCGTGCGGCCGGTGCACAGGTCGCGCGGCCGCCGCCGGCATCGGGCGCGTGGATGCGCCTGCTCAATGCGGCCTATGTCTGTGCGGGCTTCGGCTTTGTCATCGGGGCCACCTTCATCGTCGCCATTCTGGAAAGGTTGCCTGTGCTGCACGGCCGGGGCGGCTGGGTCTGGGTCATCGTCGGCGTCGCCGCGCTGCCCTCCACGTTTGCCTGGGACCGCATCGCTCGCCGCATGGGCGCCACCCGCGCCTTGCTGCTGGCGTACGTCCTGCAGGGCGCAGGCATGCTGCTGCCAGCGGTGTCCGCAAGTGCGGCGGTCAATCTGCTGTCGGCGGCCCTGTTCGGCGCCACCTTTGTCGGCATCGTCAGCCTCACGCTTGCGCTGGTCGGTCGGCATGTGCCGTCCAACCCGTCCAAGGCGATGGCGCGCATCACGCTGGGCTATGGCGTGGCGCAGATCCTGGGGCCGATCATCGCCGGCTACATGGCCAGGGCGACTGGCAGCTACCAGGGCGCCCTGGTGGCAACGGCGGTGTTGATGGGTTGCGGGGCACTGCTGCTGTACGTGGCCGATCGCCGGGAGCGAGCCGGCAGGTAAGGGGTTGCCACGGCCATGCTTGACGGGCAGCGCAATCGACGCTGAAGATCGGCACCACCCGCCAACGCTCAAGGATCGATCATGGCTGGCTTCAAAGCGTACTTGCAGGAAGGCATCGCGTACGGCGAGGTGGATCCATGAAAGTGCTCTGGGCACTCACATTCGTCATCGCCGTGGCTTGTGCCGGCTGGGTGGCCTGGCAGGTTCATTGGGGCGGCGCCTGGATCTTCCAGGCATTCGGGCTGGGTGCGGTGGCGTCCCTCGTCTGTGTCATCACCGCCGTCGCTGTCGGGGGCCGCAGACGGCGGCTGATGGCTGGGATACTGCTCGCCGGTTATCTGCTGACCTTCATCAGCTCCATGATGGCGATTGGCAACGTCCGGTAGGTCAAGGGCGAGCTCCGATTCGCGACGGTACATTTCGCCAGATTTCACTAATTGATAACCAATCTCAATTGGCATAGCATTTCGTCCGCCAGCCTCGGACCCTCGTCTCGCCAGCGCCCACGCTCCCCGACACGAAGGCCCCATGAAGACTCTTTCCCTGCCCGCCACCGCCGCGCTGGCGCTGGCTGCATCCCTGCCGGCGTACGCCCACACGCCCTACCTGGTGCCCAGCAACTTCGCGCCACGGGCAGGGCAGGCCATCGCCATGGATGCCGCGTTCGCCGAGACGTTCTTCGTCCCCGAAACCGCGTTCGACGACAGCCAGTTCACGGTCTCGGGCCCGGACGGCAAGCAGGTACCGCTGCCCTCGCAGGTGATGAAGACCCGCACGGTGGCCGAGTACACGTTGCCGGCAGGTACTGGCACCTACCGCCTCAGCACAGGCCCGCGCCTGGGCGCGCTGTTCCGCACGTGGGAAAAAGACGGCAAGCGCGAAAGCTCGCGTGACCCGGCGGTGAAGATTCCGGCCGGTGCCAAGGTGATCTCTGATTTCCAGTCGCTCACCCAGGCCGACAGCTACATCAGCGTGGGCAACCCGGACCGCGCCGCGCTTGCACCGCGCAACAAGGGAGTGGAGCTGGTACCAGTCACTCATCCCAACGATCTGTATGTGGGTGAGACCTTCGATTTCATCGTGCAGTACGACGGCACGCCGCTGGCCAACCAGGCCGTGGAAGTCACCGAAGCGGTGTGGAGTTCGGATCGCACCCCGCAGGTGGTGAACCTGAAGAGTGACGCCGCCGGGCACGTGCGCCTGCCGCTGTCCGCAGCCGGTACCTGGATTGCCTTGACCCGCCACCGCACGGCCGCGCCGGCTGGCGCGCCGGTGGCCGAGTACAGCAACAGCGTCACGCTCTCGTTCCGCGTGCTCAACCCCTGATTTCCCTGTAACACCGCCTTCGAGGTCGACATGAAAACCACCGTGCTTGCCAGTGCGTGCGTTGCCGCGCTGCTGCTTTCCTCCGCTGTTTCCGCACAGACCGCGCCCGGCCCGCGCCCGCTGGTGGGCGGCCACGGCAACAACGTGCTGGCCTTCATTGCCGAGCACGACGACAACGGCGATGGCCGGGTAACCTGGGAAGAGTTCGAAGCCTTCCGCCGCGCCCGCTTCGACGCCACCGATACCGACCGGAATGGCACCGTGGAAGAGGCTGAGTACGTGGCCGAGTTCGATGCCCGCGTAGCCGCCGAAATCGAGCGCGAACGCGCCGCCCAGATCGAACAGACCAAGGCCCGCTTCGCTGCGCTGGACACCGACAGGAATGGCCAGATCTCTGCCGCTGAATTCAATGCGGCGGGCGAGAAGACCTGGGTGGGTGGGCAGAAGGCACTGGCCAGCAAGGGCGCGGATGCCAAGGCCGCACCGCAGCGTGAGGCAAAGACCGCTGCCGGCGCGCAGCGCTTCGACAGCCAGCCGCGCAGTCGCCTGGGCATGCCGACCAGCCATACCGCAGCCGGTTTCCTGGAGCTGTACGACGAGACGGGTGACGGCAAGGTCGACCGCGCCGAGTACCAGCGCGTGCGCGATGCGCAGTTCGCCCGCACCGACAGCAATGGCGATGGCCAGTTGAGCCTGGATGAGTACCTGGCCGAGTTCGAAACCCGCGTGGACCGCCGCATCGATGCGATGGATCAGGGCGGCGTCCGCCAGGTCCACGTACGTTTTGGCGTGCTCGATGCCGACAAGGATGGCCACATGACCTTCGCCGAGTACCAGGTGTCGGGCAAGCGCCTGTTCGAGACCGCTGACCGCAACAAGGATGGCGTGGTCGATGCGGCGGACGCCAAGGTGGCGCCGCCCGCACCGCGCCGCTGATGTTCCAGGCCACCCCGTTGCGGGTGGCCCACCGCAGAAAGCGTTGTTCCGTTTGCCGGCCGGCCCGCCTGAACAAGACGGGCCGGGTGGCCCCGTGCCTGATCGAGCCTTCGATGACGTCCCCTTCGACCCTGCTGCTGTCCATCTGCCTGACGTTGTGCGGCCTGCATGCAGGCACCGCCCGTGCTGCAGAACTGCATCGCGACGATGTGCTCGGCACTTCGCTGGAGCTGCGCATCGATGCGCCGGCAGCGCAGGCGCGTGCCGCCGAGCGTGCGGCGCTGGCCGAGATCGAACGACTGGATGCCGTGCTCAGTCGGTGGCGGCAGGACAGCGAGCTGAATCGCTTCAATGCCAGCGTCACCCCACAGGCGCTGTCCAGCGATCTGCGCGCGGTGTTGGCTTTGTGCGAACAATGGCGCGAACGTACCGAGGGGCTTTTCAGCTGTCGCCTGGGCACGCTGGCACAGCGCTGGCGGCAGGCGCAGGACAGCGGCGTGCTACCCAGCCGTGTGGAACTACGTGCGCTGGCTTCGGCCGCTGCCTCGGCCGAGGTCAGCCTTGAAGAGCGCCAACCGGTGATGCGCCCGCAGGCCGTGGTGTTCGATGTGGATGCGCTGGCCAAGGGTTACATCATCGATCACGCTCTGGCGGCAGCCCGTGCTGCGGCACCGGCGGCCACCGCCATCGGCCTCGACATCGGCGGCGATGCCCGCTATTGGCAGGCCAATAATGCAGGGCAGGCGTGGGCGGTGGGCGTGGCCGATGCCCGCGCCCCACGTGACAACCAGGCTGCACTAGCCACGGTGGGCCTGCGCTCGCAGGCCATTGCGGCCAGCGGCCATGCCACCCGGGGCTACACCGTCGGCCGCCGGCAGTACAGCCATATCCTCGATCCCTGGTCGGGCTGGCCCATGCAGTTCGCACCGTCGGCGACGGTGGTGGCGCCCGATGCCAGCAGTGCCGATGCGCTGGCCACGGCGCTGTCGGTGATGCCGATCCGCTCGGGGCTGGAACTGGCCGATGCACTGCCCGGTGTTGCCGCGCTGATCCTCAGCGATACCGGTACCGCCTTTGCTTCGCAGCGCTGGCCCACACTGCTGGTGCCCGGCAGCGGGCAGGTTATCCCGCCCGAACAACTGGTCATCGACTACCAGGTACCCGCGCTTGAAAGTGAGCGTTACCACGCGCCGTACCTCGCACTGTGGATCGCGCGCGAGGATGGCAGCCCGGTGCGACAGCTGCTGGTGCTGGGTGAGCGTTCCCGCTACCTGCAGGATCTGCCGCAGTGGTGGCGCCGCTATGGCCGCGATGATCTGCCGGCCATCCAGGGCATCGCCCGCCCGACCCGAATGCCCGGCCGCTACTCGGTGGCCTGGGATGGCCGCGACGACCGCGGGCAGGCGTTGCCGCCTGGCGCATACCGGGTGCAGGTCGAGGCGGCGCGGCAGGGCGGCGGTCATGAATTCCTTTCGGTCCCGGTCGACACAGAGCAGCACACCGGGGTGCCGGTGACAGCGAAGGGGCGCAGCGAGATCGGCGCCCTGCAGGTCACCCAGCCCTAGGCGAAACCCTTCCCCCTTGCTCCCAGCAACGCAGACCGTGCCGCATCCCGGCGCTCCGCAGCCAGGAACGCTCTGGGCCACTTGGCCCATGGGCACCACCACCTTCCACAACTGCGGAGTCTCCGATGAAACTGCAACGCTCACTGCTGGCCCTGGCCGTCGCCACCAGCCTCGCCGTGCCGACCCTGGCCCGCGCTGCGGCGCTTGATGCTGACAGCACCCTCGACACCATCCAGGTGACCGAGACGCGCAGGAAATCCGACAACCAGAACGTCACCACGCTGTCGGCCAGGAACCTGCAGCAGCAGGGCGCGCAGAGCATGGAAGATGCCATCCGCTACGTGCCCGGCGTGGAAATGGTCGATCTGGGCCGTGCCGGTTTCAACGGCTTCAACATCCGCGGCATGGAAGCCGACCGTGTCTCCATCACCCTGGACGGCCTCAGCTTCCCGCAGAGCATGGACCCGGGCACCTACCAGCCCTACGAATTCTTCCGCTCCGGCCGCGGCAGCGTCGATCTGGAAGCGGTGAAGACCGTGGAAATCATCAAGGGCGCAGATGCCATCACCGCTGGGAGCGGTGCGCTCAGTGGCGCGGTGATGTTCACCACCAAGGACCCGGCGGACTTCCTCAAGGCCACCGGCAACGACAGCTTCGGTTCGGTCAAGTATGGCTACACCGGTTCCAGCGACGAGAACATGGGCTCGCTGACCCTGGCCAACCGCACCGGCAAATTCGAATCGCTGCTGGTCTATACCCAGCGTGATGGCCACGAAACCGAGTCCTGGTATGGCACCACCCTCAACCGCCTCGGCCCGGGCCGGCGCACGCCTGATCCGGTCGACCGTGAGAGCGGCAATCTGCTGTTCAAGGTCAACTTCCTGGCCACCGACACCCAGACCCTGGGCGTGGTGTACGAGCGCGCACGCTCCACCAACGATGTCGACAACTGGACCCGCAGCGATGGCAACGGCTCGTACTACTTCCGCAGCGCCGAAGACCGCAGCGACCGCGACCGTTACGGCCTGAAGTACACTTGGCACGCCGACAACGCGCTGTTCGACACACTGGAAGCCACCGCCGACTACCAGAAGAACTACATCCAGGGCCAGACCAATGTGCTGGTGGCCAATGGCACGGTGGCCACCTATGGCACCCGCTGCTCGGTCACCGACCCGTGCTCGCGCCAGGAAAACCGTTGGGACACCCAGAAGCGCAACCGCGTCGCACTGGACTTCGACAGGAGCGTCGAGGCGGCCGGCCTGCGCCATGACATCGTCTATGGTGCCGCCTGGCAGCAGGCCAGGATCCACTGGAACTCGGTGGATTCGCGCTGGGGCAACGGTGGCACCCTGTTCACCCGTGACACCGATCCGTCGCTGTGGCCGGACACCCGGGAGACCGACCTGACCGCGTACGTGCGCGACCGTGTGCGCCTGCTCGACGATCGTCTCAGCCTGACCGGTGGGCTGCGCTACGACAGCTACAAGTACACCCCGGAAACCTCGGCAGGCGGCAACGGTCAGTCCGGCTACGAGGACGACGCGGGCAGTGTTGGCGTCTCCAAGTTTTCATCGCCGACCTGGAACCTCGGCGCCGAGTTCAAATTCACCGATACCCAGTCGCTGTGGGTGCAGGGTGCCCGTGGTTTCCGCGCACCGGGCGTGAATGACATGTACGGCAGCGCGTCCAGCACCGATTACACCCGCGTGTCCGACGGTGCGACGGTGTCGCTGCCCGATGGCCGGAGCAACCCGGATCTGGATGCCGAGCGCAGCCTGAACCTGGAACTGGGCTGGCGCTACCAGAGCGACCGCCTGCGCGTGGGCGTGTCGGTGTTCCGTGACAAGTACAGCAACTTCATCGACACCGCGCAGTACCTGACCGACGAAGGCATCCAGTATCGCAACAGCCGCGGCGTGGTCAGCAACGGCTACACCTACACCATGCCCATCAACCGGGGCGAGGTGGAAGTGAAGGGTGTTGAGGCCGAGGGCATGTGGCTGCTGGCCGATGACTGGCTGGCGCGCGTAGCGTATTCGTACAACGAGGGCACCGACAACGATGGTGAGCCGCTGGCCAGCATCATCCCGGCAAAGGCCGTGGGTGGCCTGACCTACAACGCGCCGTCGCGCCGCTGGAGCATCACCGCCAACCTCACCCACCAGCAGCGCAAGGATCCGTCGGACTACGGCAAGAGCATCACCAACGGCAGCTACGGTGTTGAAGTGGTGCCGGTGTATGCCTACAAGGCGCGTGAATACACCCTGCTGGACGTGTTCGGCAGCTATGCCATCACCCCGAAGATCAACCTGACCGCAGGTGTCTACAACGTGTTCAACAAGGAGCACTACCTGTGGAACCGCGTGCGTACCGCCGGTGCCGGCACTGCCATCTTCCAGGGCGCCACAAGCCCTGATGGCATCGGCCGCTGGTCGCAGCCGGGCCGCAACGTGCGCTTCACCATCAGCTACGACTTCCTGTAAGCAGGGGAGGGGCCGGAGTCAGTAGATCCACGCCATGCATGGATGGACCGCCGAGGAGCATCCACGCACGGCGTGGATCTACTGGCGCGGTTGGATGGTGCATCCACGCACGGCGTGGATCGACCGACGCGGTTGGATGGTTCCGGCCCCGGTCGGCGCGAGGCGAGGTTATGCAATCCCAGTAGATCCACGCCATGCGTGGATGAACCGCCAGGAATCATCTACGCCACAAGTGAATTTAAAGCTGCCTCTCATACTGCAACTTGATACCCATACGGCTGTCGCTGCCGTAATAACGTGACACCGCGCCCTCCGCATCTCGATAGACCACCCGCGATCCCTGCCGCTGCTGCAGCACATTGCTCAACGACAGGCTCACCCGACTCGCATCGTCCAACCTCCAATCAGCAGAGACATCCAACGTGCGTTCCGGCGTCGATGTCCGGCTCCATTCGTGGCTCAACCGGTTCGTGCCGCCCCCGCTGTAGCTGTAGTCCGCCTGGGCTGCGAACCGCTGCGATGCCTGCCAGTGCACGCCCAGGTTGCCGCTCACCGGGGTCTGGTCCGCCAGCCGGTTGTCCGGTCCGGGCACCGAGGCGACACGCGAGACATTGCGGGTCAGGTTGGCCGTGACCTGAAGATCGGCATCGGTACGCACCAGATCGGCCAGTGCGAAACGTGCGTCCAGGGTCAGCCCCTGCGTCGTTGCTCTGCCAGCGTTGTACGGCGTACTGATCCACAGGCCGTCCTGCACGTACAGCCTTCGCAGCACGACATCGTCAATGCGCCGCGCATAGGCCCCCACGCTAAGCAGGCCATCCTTGCCGAAGTAGTGCTCGTAGGCCGTGTCCACACCCCACGCCACTTCCGGGCGCAGCGCCGGGTTGCCCTGCTGGTCGGGGTTGGCCGGGCCATTGCTGTTGTTGACCGAGTAACGGCGTGGCAGCAGCTGCCACGGCTGTGGCGCACTGAAGGTACGGGCCACACCCAGGCGGAACTGATCCTTGCCGGCAGGGGAGGGCTTGAAGACCCACTGCGCAATGGGGCTCAGTACGCTCGAGCGGTTGTGCAGCGTCCCCGTGGCGCGGCTGCCCACGGTTGTCTCAAGCCCCTCCCAGCGCAGCCCCAGGTAGGTCTGCAGGCGAGGCGTCGTTCGCCACTGGTCCTGCGCGTACAACGCCAAGCGACGGATCTCCGCCCGCAGATCGTCGTCAATCAGGTCCAAGGGCCTGCCGTCCGCCGCACGGTCGCGCTGCACGCGGCGCTCGTTGCGTTCGGTATAGGCTCCGTCCCAGCCAAAGGCGAGGTCGTGCCGTTCACTGAACCCACTGACGTACTTGCCAGTGCTGGAATAGGCGGTATGGGTGGCGCGCGTACGCACGCTGCGGTCCAGTGCGAAGTCGCCTTCGGAGGCGAAGCCGAGGAACGCGAAATCCACGTCGCGACTGAAATGCATGACGCCGAGTTTGACGTCCAGCGTGTCGTGCTCACCGATCCGGCGCTTCCACTGCCCATCACTCTTGGCGGTCCATGTGCGTGAATCGTTGATCCAGCGGTTGCGCGGGTAGTCGCTGGGACCGCCCTCCAGCACCGTCTCATCGCGGTCGCGGGTCCACGCCTCTTTCCGGTACTGAAGCAGGTTCTGCCAGCTGACTTCGTCACGCTCACCCAGGGTCCAAGTGAGCTTGGGCGCGATGTTGAAAGTCCTGGTCTGGCCGACATAGCGTTCGCGGGTGCGGCGGAGGTACAGCGGCAGGCCCTGCGCATCCAGGGCCTGATCGTCGATGACGGCGTCCTGCCGCTCCTTGGGTGCTGACGCGGTCGCGCTGACGGACCAGGCCAACGCCGGCCGCTTTCCGGACATCAGCACGGTGGCAGCCGGCATGACGCCCCCGCCGGCCTCTGCCGCACTGAGCTTGAGCGTGCGCTGGCGCGACTCGCCATTCCGGCGCAGAACGATGTTGATTGTGCCGGCAATCGAGCGGGTGCTGTACTCCGCCACTGGCGTGGGCAGAACCTCGATGCGTTCGACCAGCTCCGGCGCGATGGAATCAATCGAGAACCCTGCCGGGGCCGGGGTGCCATCGATCAGGATCTGCACGTAATCGCCGCCGAGCCCGCGCATGCGGATGCCGTCGGCGGTGACCGTCACGCCGGGAAGCCGGCGCAGGATGCTGGCGAGGCGGTCGTCATGGTGCCGGAGAATGTCCTCGCGGCCGATGCTGACACGCAGGGTAGGCTCCTCGCGCCGCAGGTCGGTCGTCGAAGGGCCGGTGACCTTGACGGTCTGCAGATCGGTCGCGCGGCTGTCCTGCGCGGGTGGATCGTTGGCCTGCGCGGTGCAGGCGTGGGCCAGTGTCGCCAGGTACAGCGCCACGCTTGAGGCCAGGCTTCGCTGCGGTGTGGCGCTCGGGTGGGGTCGCACGCGTCCATTCCTTGAGTGGCGATGAGTATTGCTGCGTCGGCCACTCTATCGAGCCCAGCCCGTGCGCAGCAGCGGATTGTCGTTGCAGCTGGCATGAGCTGGATTCATGCCGTACATCCGCACACGCACGCGATGTACGATCACCCCCCCTCAGATCCCACGAAAGTAAGCACCATGGCGGGATCCCTGTTTCCAGCAGTGTTCAAGATGAAATGGTCCTTCCCGGTGACGGACGAGAGCGAACTGCTGGCAGGGGGCGAGGTTGATCCGACCACGACCCGGGGTGTGCATGTCATCACCGATTGGGGTGGGCGGCGGTCTGGCTCCGCAGCACGGGCTCTCTGCGATGTACGAGAACCGCGTACAGGGTGTGCAGACGGTCATCATCGAGCCGCCATCCAGCGTCGAAGAAATGGAGGACATCCTGTTGTCCTTCATTCAACAGGAAGATGCATGGAAAACCGAGGAGAGTTCCAACTTCTACGATACCCGCTGACAGGCGATGCCGCGACCTCGTCGAGTCGAGCAGGCTCGACTCTCCGGACTCCTTCAGCTGACCGAGTCGTCGGGTGAGTGGCCGGCAGCCAACGGTGCCACTGCAGAAAGCGCTCCAGGTCCAAGAGGCGTTCCGCGTGGCGCGTTGCATCAAGCATCAGGTTGACCAAGCGTTCCGCACGCGTTGTCGCGTGGCGGGTGCCGCCTTCGACTACGCCCAGCCGGCGCGCCAGAGATGAGCGGACCGTGCCGACGTCCAAGCGCTCGCCCTCGATGGCCGACGAGGTCACGATATTCGACAACAGCGTGTCCGGAACATCCTCGGCCTGAAGCCGGTTGCCTTCTGCGCGTTCCATCCCCAGCAGTTGTCGCTGCAGCAGATCACAGGCCCGCAGGGGCGCCGCGACCGCCTCCGCGTGCCAGGCGAAGCGCGGACCTCAAGAAATTCGACGTGCCGCCCTGGTCATCCACGGCGACGATGATCAGGGCGGCACGTCGACATTTCCGGCCGTCAGTCGGCCAAGCTCATCAAGGGCGCAAAGCTGATCGTGTATCCGGGGGCGCCGCACGGCCTGACTGACCCGCACAAGGACAAGGTCAGCCAGGATCTGCTGGCGCTGCTACAGCGGAATCAAGCAGCGGGAGCCCCGGCTGATGCCGGAGCTCTTCTACTTGCAGATGGCGCGCTACTTCGCCGATGCTTCGTCCGCAGACGCATCCGTCGGGTCGTGCGCCACATCCTCACGGCGTCGCTCCTTCTCCAGCTGCGTCCTTGCCTCCTTCGCCTGGTCTGCACTTACGGCCGAAGCGTGGTTACCGAACTCTTGGCGCACGAACGTCGCCAGCTGCGCGATCTCTTCATCGCTGAGGCGGTCGGCAAACCCCGGCATGCCCAGGTTGGACGGACGCTTGGCGGTGGAGGGCAGGGCGCTGCCGTGCAGCAGCAGGCGCACCAGGCTGACCGGATCATCCGCCAGCACCGTCGGGTTGCCGGCAATGGCCGGGAACACCTGTGCATGGCCCTTGGCATCGGTGCGGTGGCATGCCGCGCAGTTGTCGGCATACAGCTCGGCGCCGCGGCTGTCGTTGATACCGGCCTGCAGCTTGCGTGCAGTGGCGTCGTCGGTCGTGTAGGACGACGGTTCCTTCGCACTGGCGGGCAGGCTCTTCAGGTACACCGCCATGGCCCGCAGATCGGCCTCGGTCAGGTGCTGGGTGCTGTGCATCACCACATCGGCCATCGGCGTGCCGACCACCGCGCTGTGTGCATTACGGGCGGTGCGCAGGGTGTCCACGATGTCCCCGCTGCTCCAGCGGCCCAGGCCATCGGCCGCATTGCCGCGCAGGTTCACAGCGTTCCAGCCGTCAATGACCTGGCCACCGGCCAGGTATGCACTGCCGGTTTCATCCAGCGCCTGCTCCTGCAGCGCAAACCCGCGTGGGGTGTGGCAGCTGCCGCAGTGGCCCAAGCCCTGTACCAGATAGGCACCCCGGGCCAGTTCGGGACTGGAATAACGGCTGGGATCAAACGCCACAGCATCCGCTTCAGGCGCGAAGGTCTTGCGCCAGATGGCCAGCGGCCAGCGCATCGACAACGGCCAGGGAATGTCCGCCGCGCGGTTGGCCTCTTTCACAGGTGCGATGTCGCCTTGCAGGAAGTAGGCATGCAGTGCACGCACATCCTCGTCGGTCAGCCGCGCATAGGACGGGTAGGGCATGGCGGGGTACAGCGTGCGGCCATCGGGGGTGATGCCATGGCGCAGGGCACGGTCGAAGTCATCCAGCGAATAGCCGCCAATGCCGGTCTCTTTGTCCGGGGTGATGTTGGTGCTGTAGATGTTGCCCAGCGGCGAGGCCACGGCCAGGCCGCCCGCAAAGGGCTGGCCGCCGGGCCGGGTGTGGCAGGCGGTGCAGTCACCGGCGGCGGCCAGGTAGCGGCCGCGCTCGATCAGCGCGGCATCCGGCGCGGCGCCCTGGGCCAGCACGCGGGTGCGGGTGGGAAGGAAGGCGTAGGCAAGTGCCAGCAGCAGCACGATCAGGGCCAGCGCCACGCACCACAGGAGAAGCTTCTTCATCGGAGTCTCCTCATGCCTGCACCAGCGGGCCCGGATCGGGCAGGTACTTTTCGCGGATGGCGGTGGCCGCCCAGTACGCCAGCCCACCCACCAGGCCGGTCGGGTTGTAGCCGTTGTTCTGCGGGAACGCGTTGGCGCCGATCACGAACACATTGGGCACATCCCAGCTCTGCAGGTAGCGGTTCAGCGCCGATGTCTTCGGGTTGTCGCCCATGATCGCGCCGCCGCAGGTGTGCGTGCTCTGGTACTTGGTGATGTTGTAGTGCTCGCCGTCCTTCTTGGCATCACCGCTCATCGACAGCGGGTTGAGCGTACGGCTCATTTCCATCGCCTTGCCGACAAAGAACTGCGACGCCTTGATCTCGTTCGGGTGCCAATCGAAGGTCATGCGCAGCAGCGGCCGCCCGAAGCTGTCCTTGTAGGTCGGGTCCAGACTCAGGTAGTGCTGGCGGTAGGCCATGCACGCGCCCTGCACCTCGTAGTAGAAGTTGTGGCGGAAGTTGTCCGCCGCCGCCTTCTTCCACGCCGCACCCCAGCTGGGCGTGCCGCTGGGAACGTTGATGCCGCGCACCGGGCCTGCGCCCGGCTGCCGCGCCCACACCAGGCCGCCGCCGACGAAGCCCGCCTTGGTGTTGTCCAGCTGGTTGCCGTTGAGGTCGTCCATGGTGGTACCGGCACCGCCGATGCCGATGAAGCCGTTGGCCTGCACGTCCTTGTCGAAGAACAGCACCACCCGGTTGAGGTTCTGGTAGGAGTAGTTGCGGCCCACCGTGCCGGTGTTCGATTCCGGGTCGTACGGCGTGCCGATGCCGGACAGCAGCATCAGGTGCACGTTGTACAGCTGGAACGCGCACAGCAGCACCAGATCGGCCGGCTGCTGCACTTCACGGCCCTGCGCATCCAGGTAGGTCACCCCCGTGGCCTTGCTGCCGGTGCTGTCCAGGTCCACCTTCAGCACCTGCGAATGCGTGCGCAGCTCGAACTTCGCGCGCTGCCGCAGCACGGGCAGGATGCAGGCATTGGGGCTGGCCTTGGAATAGTTCAGGCAGCCATAGTCGCTGCAGAACCCGCACGCATTGCACGGGCCCAGCTGGCAGCCATACGGGTTCACATAGGGGCCCGACGCGTTGGAGGCGGGAATGGGATAGGGGTGCCAGCCCATTTCCCTCGCGGCCTTGTAGAACAACTCGCCGCCCAGGTAATTCGGGTTGGGGCCCAATGGGTACTCGGCCGAGCGCGAACCCTCGAACGGATTGCCGCCAGCCTGCACCACACCGTTGATGACACCGGCTTTCCCGGATGTGCCACACACCAGCTCGAACATGTGCAGGTGCGGTTCCAGCTCGGCATAGGTCACCGGGAAATCCTGGATGGTCATGTCGGCCGGTATGAACCCCTTGCCGTAGCGCTCTTCCACGTTAGTGCGCAGCTTCATGTCTTCCGGCAGAGGCCGGAAGTGCGCCCCCGACCAGTGGCTGCCCGCGCCCCCCACGCCGGTGCCGGGTTTGAAAGAACCCATCTGGCGGTAGGGCACGGCCGTGTCGGCCGGTGTGTGGCGGATGGTCACCGTTTCCTGCGAAAGGCTCTGCAGGTAGCGGCGGTGCACCGACCCTTCCAGTTCGTCCACCACGTTGGGGTAGGCAAAATCAGGCTGGGTATCGCGGTCGCCACCGCGCTCGAGCGCAACCACGTGCAGGCCGGCGTCGGTCAGTTCCTTTGCCAGGATCGCCCCGGTCCAGCCCATGCCGACAATCACTGCGTCGACTTTCGGTTTCGTGATGGCCATGCGCTCAGCCCCTCCGCCCAGCCAGATCGACCGGCGGCAGCGGGTACGCCTTGTCGCGCACGCCAATCCAGTCCAGATAGTCGGCACGCATGCCCGGGTAGCCGATCATCTTCCACGCGGCCATGCCCTTGTTGGCCCCGTATCTGGGATCAGCGAAATAACCGTTCTTCACCTCTCCCAGCAGATTGGAGAAGAACAACTTGCTGGAAATCCCCTCCAGTTCCAGCTTGCCGCCCTCGGCGGCTTTCAGCAGCGTTTCCTGCTGTGCGTGGTCCAGCTGGGCGAATGCCTTGCCCTGGAACTGTGCGCGGCACTGCGCATCAAAGGCGCCGATGCCCACGCGCAGGATATCGCGCAGCGCCAGCTTGCCTTGGTAGCCGAACTCGCTGGGCGCTTCCAGGAAGGGGCCCTGCATGTACCAGATATCGCCCGCCGCGTACGGCGTCTGCATGTGCCGGTCGAGGAACTCGGGCACGCCCGATTCAACGGCGCCGGGGCCGGTCTCGTCGGCCGGAATCAGCCGGTCGCACGCCGCCTGGACGAAGGCCCACTCGGCGGCGTTGAAGAACTGCGGCGTGTAGTCCGCTGCCGCCGGTGCGGTGCCGTGGTCCGCCGCGGGTGCGGCAGCAGGACCGCAGCCGGGCAGTGCGGCGGCTACGGGAATCAGTGTGAGGCCCTGGAAAAAGCGGCGGCGGGTCAGCGCCGGGGCGCTCTGGTCTGGTCCATCGGTCATGGGTCTGGCTACCTGGAGGGTGGCTATGGCACAGCATGGCGCGCATCCCGTCGCGGCAGTGTGCGTATTGAAGTCATTGCGGCCCGCATTCCCCAGCGGGCACTACACGCCACATTGTGTGGATGTACGACTGTTTCCGGAATGGCAATATGGGAAAGGCACTCTTGCCGAACAGGAAACCATCGCCGTGATCGAGGACCTCAACGAGCTGCGTACATTCGACCGCATCGTGCATGGCGGCAGCCTATCGGCAGCGGCGCGTGAGCTGGGCATCTCGCTGGCGGTGGTCAGCAAGCGCTTGTCCGCGCTTGAGCGCCGACTGCAGGTACGCCTGCTTAACCGCAGCACCCGGCAGGCCTCGCTCACCGATGAAGGCCGGCTCTTCCTGCAGCATTGCCGCCATGTGCTGGACGCGGTGGACGCCGCCGAAGCCGCACTGGAACAACGCCAGGACGTCGTGGCCGGGGTGCTCACGCTCACCGCGCCCAATGGATTCGGCCGCCGCCACGTCGTGCCGGCGGTGCGCAGCTTCCAGCGGGCCCATCCCGGCGTGCGTGTGCACCTGAGCCTGCGCGACGAGATCGTGGACGTCGTGGGCGAGGGCATCGAACTGGCGCTGCGCTACGGCGCCCTTGATGATTCGCGCCTGGTGGCGCGCGAACTGGCCCCCAACCGGCGCGTGCTCTGCGCATCACCGGATTATCTCCACGAACGCGGCGTTCCCCGCTGCCTGGCCGATCTCCAGCAGCACGACTGCATTGCCAGTGGCAGCCCGCCGGTCAGCCACTGGCGGTTTGTCCAGGGCGACGGAACCGTCTCCGTGCCGCTGGCCGCCAGCACGCTGTGCGATGACGGCGAAGCGGCGCAGCAGTTGGCGATCCAGGGGGCCGGCATTGCCCGCAAGTCCATCTGGGATGTGGCCGAAGATCTGCACGCCGGCCGCCTGGTGGAAGTGCTGGCCGACCATGTGCTGGCCACCTCGCCCCTGAGCGCCGTGCATGGCCCGGGTAAACAGCTTGCGCCGAGGGTGCGCGTGTTTCTGGAGCATCTGCTGCGGCATCTGCAGGGCACGGTTGCGTGGGGCTGTGCGGCGGGCGGGTCACACCACGGCTGAGGAAAACGGTCTCAGCGTGTGCGACCGTCATCCGTACGCTGTCCCTCATGTTTCCGTCCTCCGCTCACCCAGGCATCCGCACCGCTCCCATCCCTTCCGGCTGGGTCCAGACCGGCGAACGCTGGGCGCTGTGGTGGAACGCCCGCGAAGTAGCCGTCGTTGCCCCCGACGGGCGCCCGGATGTTCGGCTGTGGATGCAGGGCCGGAAGCCGTGGCAGTCCAAGAGCGTGCGTGCGGCCAGCATCGCCCAAGGAAAGCGCTTCGCCGAGCGCTGGTGCGCAGCGCGGCTTTACCCGCACCTGCGGTTGCATGAGGCGGTCGCGCGGCTGGTGGATGCCACGCTGCTTTACGACGTCCCCTCATCGGCCACGTCGCTCCCGCCCATTGAACGGCAGCAGGTGCGTCGCCTGGCCGAGGCGGGCGGCCCTGATATCGCCCGCATCAAGCAGGCGCTGGAAGCACGCCGACCGCTACAGGCGCACTGAGCGGATGCGACGGCACGCAGTCCATGACTGGCCGTGGGCTGCGCCAGCAGACGTCATTTCGCCATCAATACACTGTCCCGGCGCGCGCCAGAAAATCGACGCTCTTTGGTCGGCGCACCGCCTTTGCTACCCTTTGCATGGGCCGCGACCATGCGCGTCCCTGTTGCCCAGAGGACGCTTCGCCGGATGCCAAACAGAGCACGCAAATGGCAGGGCCTGCCGAAGTTCCAGGAAGCCCCGCGCCGAAAGAAGATCGGTACGATCCTGAAGCTGGCGGGTGTTTCCTGCGTCTTTCTGGGGCTGGCCTGGACCCTGTGCTATCTGTATTTTGACCGCGCCGAACTGGCCGTGGGGTTCACCGGCCTGATGGTAGTGGGCGTGCTGGCGATCACCCGCAGCCGCCACGCAGACGGTATGTCCCTGTTGATCGTGGCCCATGGGGTGTTCCTGTCCGTGGTCGGCGTGGCGGTCATCGATGCCCCCATTGCCTGGGTGCCGCGTTCCGCTCATATGTTCCTGTTGCCCCTGGCCGCAGGCGCTGCGTTGACCTTTGATGCACGCGAGCGTTACGGTTCGCTGGTATTCCCGCTGATCTGCCTGGCAACATTTGCGGCATTTGCTGTTGGCGCGCTGGATTTCCTCGCCCCGGGTACCTCGCCGCCAATTGAAGTACGGGCGTGGGGCGCCCGCTCAAATACTTTCCTGGCGATGGCGTTGCTGGTGGTGATCTTCGCCATCTACCGCATCGATATCGGCAACCGCGTGCGGCTGGAGCGCGAACTCGGGCGGGCGGTACGCAACGGCGAAATCGAGGTGCATTACCAGCCGCAGGTGCGTGGTAATGGCGTGGTTACCGGCGTAGAGGCCCTGGTGCGCTGGCGGCGCGCTTCCGGCGAACTGCTGCCGCCCGGTGCGTTCATCGCACAGGCCGAAGAGAGCGGCCTCATCCGTGATGTGGGCCTTGAAGTCCTGCGGCAGGCCTGCGTGCTGCTCGCACAGTGGGCGGACCAGCCGGCAACCCATGGCCTGCGGGTTGCCGTCAACATCAGCCCGATCCAGTTGCTGGACCCTGGCTTCGTGGCCGCGGTCAGCGCCGTCATCGGCGACGCAGGCGTCAATCCGGCGTTGATCGAGCTTGAACTGACCGAGTCGGCGCTGTCGGCGGAGACTGCCGAGACCATCGAAAAGATGGAAGCGCTTGAACGCTTTGGTGTTACCTGGGCACTGGACGACTTCGGCACTGGGTTCTCAGGATTGTCCACCCTGCGCACGCTGCCGGTGCGCAAACTGAAGATAGACCGGGACTTCGTCGTTGAAGCCACCACCCAGGAGCGCGCCCAGCGCCTGCTGGGCAAAATCGTCGAGATTTCCCAGGTGATGGGCATGAGCGCGCTGGCCGAAGGTGTCGAAACCAGCGCGCAGCGCGATCTGCTGGTGGGGCTGGGCTGCGATCACTTCCAGGGGTATCTGTTCGCCCGCCCGATGCCGAAGGCGGACCTGGCCAACTGGCTGCAGAGGCACTGCCTCCTCGCCGCGGCCGGGTAGCGTCGAGCTTGCTCGACTGGCCTCCCCCTCAGCACCCTCAAACCAAACGTCATGAAAAACCTGGCCACGCTGCTCCTTCTTCTTCCAGTCTTCATGCTGCCCGGCGCGGTCAACGTCGCGCCCGCCACACCACTGGATGTACACGCAGAACGCCTCGATGCTTTCCTCGACCAGGTAGAAGACAACAACGCCGGCATCGGCAGCATATCCATCTTCCGCGATGGCCAGGAGGTCTATGCCCGCCACTTCGGCCAGAAGCAGTTGGGCGATGCAGACTACACCGCCCATACCAAATACCAGATCGCCTCCGTCACCAAAATGGTCACGGCCATCCTGGCTTTCAAACTGATTGAAGAGCGCCGCCTGAGCCTGGATGACAGGCTGTCCGGATTCTTCCCGGATATGCCGTCCGCGCAGGCCATCACCGTCGGCGATCTGCTTGCGCACACCAGCGGCCTGGGCAACTTCGCCCTCAAGGACGGCACAGTCTGGGTGGTGGACAAGGTCAGCGAGCCGGCAATCCTCGACGAGATCAAGAGGCAGGGCGTCTCCTTCGAACCTGGGCAGGGCACCGCCTACTCCAACTCGGCGTACCTGCTTCTGAGGATGATCCTGGAGAAGCGATCGGGTCGCACCTACGCCGATCTGGTGGGCCAGGATATTGCTGCACCGCTGGGCCTCCAGCATTTCGCCTCAGCCAGCGTTCCCCAGCCGGACACCTTCCTGTCCTACGCCTACAAAGGGGGGTGGGAACCGATCAAGGACATCGACTACGCCAACGTGGTGGGCGTGGGTGACATCGCCGGCACGCCGCATGACCTGAACCTGCTCATTACGGCCCTTTTCCAAGGGAGGGTACTGCGCAGGACATCCCTGCAGCAGATGATGCCTTCGGCGGGCCAAGGCTGGGGCAGGGGACTGGCCGCATTCTCCTATGGGCAACATCGTTTCCTGGGCCACGGCGGCGATGTCCTCGGCTCGCATTCCCGGGTCATCTACAACCCACAGGACGGGACCGCCATCAGCTATTCCACCAATGGCGAACGCATCCCGACCAATGAATTTCTCGCTGCACTCGTGGCCAATGTATACGGCGAGCCGGCAGTGCCCATCGCCATGCCGAAGTAGTGCCGGCCGCTGGCCGACAATCGTCCATTGGCTTGCAGCGTCCAGTTCGCTCGACGGCGGCCGGCGCCGAAGCAGTTATCAGCCCATCAACCGTCGAAGCAGAAGCACACCCCCCACAGGATTACCAGCCTCATCAAGGGCATGATCCAAGCTTCCCCAGTGAGCGACGAACAGCCGGTCGAGCACCGTGTTGGGCTGCATGAGGCAACTCATGTCCCACGCCGGAAACCGGCGGGTGTCGATCCGGGCATCACCCATCACGTGAAGCCGACTGTGCTCATCACTGGCCGTGATTCGCCCGATCGCGCCCTCGATACCATCGTCTGGCCCCTCGACGTACTGCAGGAAACGTGCACCGTCGAACAGCATTGCGCCGGTGACGCCCGCCATGCGATTGAAGCGCTGGGCCCCGTGCACGATACGTTCCAGGCGGGCCGCATCCATTCCCGCAACGGCGACACTTCGGTAGGCAACAGCACGCAGCATGCGGGGAACCGGTAAGGGATTCAGATCAGAATACCCCTTCGCACGCATGCACGCTTGACCCATTTCGTCCTGTGGGCGGCCTGCCCGCGTTCACGCCGGGATGAGCGACGCAGCACGCCTCTTTGCCCAATGAAGGGAGATGCTGCGGCAGACCCCGGCAGCTGGAAACCATATGTGCGAGCACGATGGATATGAAAGCTGCGGGGCGGCCGGAGAGACAGGCCGCTTTCGCTGCACCGGCTCCCGCCGCAGGGCCAGGCCCACAGTCAAGCGATGGCATCTGGAAAAAAGACGCCGCTGACCGCCGGGAACGCACCATGGCCGCTACCACCAGCCTGCAAATCCGCGTGATGCCGCCGCCACATGGCCTCTACAGGCGGACCGCGATGCTCCGCAGTCTACGGCTGCACGCCCGCAACCGGTAAACCGAGCCCTCCATGCGCGACCAGGTCAGACCCTCCCGCTACACCTCCGCCTCCCGTATCCGCGAAGGGCGCCCCTTTCCACAGGGCGCTACGTTCGACGGCCAAGGCACGAACTTCGCCCTGTTCAGCGCGCACGCCACCAAAGTTGAACTGTGCCTGTTCGATGATGGCGGTAACGAGCAGCGTATCGAACTGCCCGAATACACCAACGAGATCTGGCACGGCTACCTGCCCGATGTGAAGCCGGGGCAGCGCTACGGCTACCGGGTGCATGGGCCCTATGCCCCGGCCGACGGGCATAGATTCAATCATCACAAGCTGCTGCTCGACCCATATGCACGCGAAATCGATGGCGACCTGACCTGGGCCGATGAGCTCTATGGCTACACCATCGGCCATCCCGACGGCGATCTCAGTTTTGATGAACGTGACAGTGCACCGTTCATGCCCAAGGCCGTCGTGGTGGAGGACACCTATGACTGGGAAGGGGATGAGCGACTGCTCACGCCTTGGAACCGCACGGTCGTCTACGAAACCCACGTCCGCGGCTATACGCAGCGCCATCCCGAGGTTGGCGAGGACATCCGCGGAACCTGCGCCGGCCTCGCCCGGCCAGCCGTTCTGGACTACATCCGCGGCCTGGGTGTCACCGCGGTAGAGCTGCTGCCGGTCCACGCCTATCTGGACGACAACCATCTACTGGAAAAGGGCCTGCGCAATTACTGGGGCTACAACACGCTGGCTTTCTTCGCGCCCAAGCGGCGCTACCTGGCCAGTGGCCATCGCGACGAATTCCGCGACATGGTCAAGGCCATGCACCGCCAAGGGCTGGAAGTCCTCATGGACGTGGTCTACAACCACACTGCCGAAGGAAACGAGCTCGGCCCCACGCTGTCGTTCAAGGGCATCGACAATGCCAGCTACTACCGTCTGGCCGAAGACAAGCGGTACTACATCAACGACACTGGTACCGGAAACACCTTCAACCTGAGCAACCTGCAGGCGATCCGCTTTGTCTGCGATTCTCTGCGCTACTGGGCGCATGACATGCATGTCGATGGCTTCCGCTTCGACCTGGCGACCATCCTGGGCCGAGAACCCACCGGTTTCGACCAGCGTGGCGGCTTCCTTGATGCGGTCGGCCAGGATCCATTGCTGAGCCAGGTGAAACTGATCGCCGAGCCCTGGGATTGTGGTCCTGGTGGTTACCAGGTAGGGCACTTCCCCCCGGGCTGGGCAGAGTGGAACGACAAGTTCCGCGACACCGCACGCAGTTTCTGGAAGGGTGACGAAGGCAAGCTTGCGGAGTTTGCAACGCGCCTGACCGGCTCGGCGGATCTGTTCGACAGGCGTGGCCGCCGCCCGTGGGCATCGGTCAACTTCATCACGGCCCACGACGGGTTCACGTTGAATGATCTCGTCAGTTACAACGTCAAGCACAACGATGCAAACGGCGAAGAGAATCGTGATGGCTCAAACAACGATTCGTCGTGCAACTACGGTGCAGAGGGTCCGAGCGAAGACGCAGCCATAAACACGCTGCGCGAACAGCAGATGCGCAATCTGCTTGCCACGCTGCTGCTCTCACAGGGCACGCCGATGATGCTGGCTGGCGACGAGCGGGCCCAGACACAGGGCGGTAACAACAATACCTACTGCCAGGACAATGACATCACATGGATTGACTGGGACCGGGACATCACCGAAGGCAGGCTGGCCGGGTTCGTGCGTGATCTGCTGGCGCTGCGCCAGGATCATCCGATCCTGACGCGCGGCCGTTTCCTCAACGGCCAGTACAACGAGCAGGCCAGCGTGCGCGATCTCACCTGGTTGAATCCAGCAGGCCGGGAGATGACCGAGGACGACTGGAATGACGCCGCCGCGCGCTCAGTCGGGCTGCTGCTGGAGGGCAGGGCACAGGCATCAGGCGTTCGCGAGCACGGCAACGACGCCAGCCTGCTGATCGTCATCAATGCTTATCACGAAGGCGTCGAATTCACTCTTTCTGATGATGATGGCACCTCGCCGAGCGCGTTGCTGCTGCTCTCCACCGATGCTGGCCTTTCATCCGAAGCCGGGCTGAAGGGCGTTGGCCACTTTCTGGCCCCGCCGCGCAGCATGACCGTGTTCAAGTGCGCGACAGAGCCTGCCGCCTGAACCACTCGGACACGCCCCGCTGACGCGGGGCTTCTCCCTCTGTGCTTGATCAGCACCAGCCTGCCCCCGCAGCAGGTGGGCGCTGTGCTCAACCAACGCCGGTGGGTCCCTCCAGGACCAGTCGAACCTTGCGCAGCAGCTGCTGACGGTTGAACGGTTTGTTCAGCACTTCGTATTCGGAGCCACCGGCATCGGTGCGCTCCAGGCTGGCCTCGGCGTAACCGGTCGTCAGCAGTACCTTCATCTTCGGCAGGCGACGCTTCGCTTCGCGTGCCAGAATCACGCCGTTCATGCCGCCTGGCATGATCAGGTCGGTGAAGAGCAGGTCGAACACCTCTCCCTGTTCCAGCAGCGCCAAGGCCGATGCACCATCGTGGGCGACCTGGGTCTGGTATCCGCCAGCTTCAAGCAGCATCTTCGCCAGTTCCGCCACGTCGTCGCGGTCCTCGACAATCAGGATGCGCTCGCTGCCACCGCGGTCCATGGCCATGTTGGACGGTGCGATGTCCTTGCTCAGCGCCTCGGTCGTGGCAGGGAAGTACAGGCTCACCGTCGTGCCCATGCCGGGCTCTGAGGCGATACGCACCGTGCCGCCGGACTGCTTGACGAAGCCATACACCATGGACAGGCCAAGACCGGTTCCTTCGCCCTCTTCCTTGGTGGTGAAAAACGGATCCATCACGCGGCGCACGATCTCCTGGGACATGCCGCTGCCATTGTCCTGCACTGATATGCAGACCCGGCGGCCGGCAGGAAGGTGCTCGAGTTCACCCGCAGCACCTGTTCTGGAGGCCTCCACATTGCGCGTAGTGAGAAGCACCCGCTGTTGCGGACATCCCTTCAATGCGTCCCGCGCGTTGATGACAAGATTGAGGATGGCCACCTCGAACTGGGTGGTGTCGATCCTGCAGTTCCACAGCCCGGGGGCCAGATCCATCTCCAGCTCCACGTCTGCGCCGACGCGCTGTGCGGCCAGTTCCACGGTGGAGGACACCAGGGAGTTCAGGTTCACCGTACGGCCTTCCAGCTTCTGCCGTCGCGAGAACGCCAGCAGCTGCTGGGTCAGCACTGCCGCCTTGCTGGCAGCCGACTGTGCCTGCGTGGCCGCACGCCTGACGAAGCTGTCTGGCCGCAGCTCTTCTTCGGAGCTGCCGGTGATCATCTCCAGATAACCGGACATGACCTGCAGAAGGTTGTTGAAGTCGTGCGCGATGCCACCGGTCAGCTGGCCGAGAGCCTCCATCTTCTGCGCCTGGCGAAGGGAATCCTCCGCGTCGCGTCGGCGCGACACATCCAGCTGGGAGCCAAAGAAGTACACCAGGGTGCCGTCGTCATCGAACACCGGCGATACAAACAGCGCATTCCAGAACGTCGAGCCGTCCTTGCGGTAATTCAGAACCTCGGTCGCCGCCTCGCGGGTGCTGGCAATGGCCTCACGGATCTCGGCGATGGCATCGGGATCGGTGTCCGGGCCCTGCAGGAAGCGGCAGTTGCGGCCGATCAGCTCCTCGCGCTCATATCCGGTCATCTCCACGAACGCCCGATTGGCGAAGATGATCGGGTTATCGGGCCGGTGCGGGTCGGTGATGATCATCGGCATGCGCGTGGTTTCCACCGCGCTGAAGAAGATGTCCGACCGTCTGTCACCAATGCCCGCTTGTTCGTGGCTTCTGATTGCCGGTGAAGGAAATCCTTTGAATTGATCGTTGGACACGCACATCCTTCGGCAGCGGCGGTACTGCTCCTTCCAGATCGGTGGAGCGTGGAAGGTCCACACGATGCCACATCTGGGTATTTGTGACCGCGTTCATCATTAACAGTTCAGAAAAAACGCAGGATGCTTCACGCCGGTGTCTCGTGTTGCTGAGTCCGTAGCCGCTGGCGCGGTCGTGTGCCCGCGCCAGCGCTGGGGTCAGGCGATACCCGCGCCGCCGGTCACGCCGAAGACCTCGCCGGTCAGGTAGCTGCCTTCCTGGCTGGCCAGCAGCACGTAGACCGGCGCTATTTCCACCGGCTGGCCCGGGCGCTTCATGGGCACCTGGGTACCAAACCTGGTGACTGCCTCGGTCGGCTGGCCACCTGAGGACTGCAGTGCCGTCCAGAACGGGCCGGGTGCCACCACATTGGCGCGGATTCCCTTCTCGACCAATTGTGCCGACAGCGCCTTGGTGTAAGCGACGATGCCTGCCTTCGTGGTGGCGTAATCCAGCAGGATGGCGGAAGGGTCGTAGGCCTGCACGGACGCAGTGGTGATCACCGCCGCACCCGGCGGCAGATGCGGGACCGCTGCCTGGCAGATCCAGTGCATGGCATAGAGGTTGGTCTTCATGGTCTTGTCGAAGTCCTCCGCACTGAGTTCGGCGATGCTTTCGCGGTACTGCTGGCGCGCCGCATTGACTACCAGGATGTCCAGGCCACCCAAGGCTTCTACCGTGCGCTCCACCATGGCCTTGCACCATTCCGGGTCGGTGATGTCGCCCGGCAGCGCCAGCGCCTTGCGGCCCTCCGCTTCGATCAGTGCGAATACCTCGTCGGCATCGGAGGCTTCAGAGGGCAGGTAGGACAGCGCAACGTCGGCGCCCTCACGGGCATAGGCAATGGCTGCAGCGCGGCCGATACCGCTGTCGGCGCCGGTGATCAGCGCCCGGCGCCCGTTCAGCTTGCCCGAGCCCTGGTAACTGGTTTCGCCGTGGTCCGGTACCGGCTCCATTGCCGCCGCCTTGCCCGGCAACGGCTGCGGCTGGGCGGGGAAGGGCGGCTGGGGGTACTGGCTGCGCGGGTCCTGCATCTTCAGACGGTCATTCATGGTCAATCCTTTTCGTGGGGCGGGGAAGGCAGGGCCGCTCACGGGCAGCCCAACGTGTCTGCAATCGTGGCCATGGCCATTACCTGGGCCAGGTGGCTCAAGCCTTGCGGCGTGTTGCCGAGGTAGTGGCCCGTAAGCGGGTCCACCATTTCGCTGAGGACGCCCTGGCACCGGCCGAGCGCACCGTTCAACGCATCCACGCGGTCGCGTGCGTCCTCGACGAAGCCCAGTCGCGCATAGGCCTCGGCCATCCAGTAAGAGCAGGCGATGAAGCATCCTTCTTCATCGGGCATGCCGCTGTAGCGGTAGTGGAAGGTTGATTGGCCCAGCTCACGGTCGATGGCGTGCAGGGTGGCCAGAAGCCGCTCCCTGCCGTCAAAGCGGAAGCGCACCGCCAATGCCAGTGCTGCGTCCAGCTTGCCGCTGCCGGGGTACATCTCGAACGCCTGCAGGGCATCGGACCAGCAGTGGGTTCCGATCCAGTCACTGATGCGGTCGCGCTCACGCTGCCAGCGGTCACGGCACGTCGTCGGCAGTTGACCCTGGTCGGCCAGTTCCACCGCCCGCGCCAACGCCTGCCAGCAGCTGATCTTGGACATTGTGTAGTGTTCCAGCTCCGGCAACTCCCAGATGCCGGAATCTTTCGCGCGCCAGTGGTCCGCGCACAGGTCGGCAATCCTGGACAGCAACTCCGCGCTGGCGCCATCGAGAATGTTTCCGGCTGCGACGAAGCAGAAGGCGGTCTCGAAGATATCGCCATAGATGCCATGCTGGTGCTGCTCCCCGGCCAGATTGCCTTTCACCACCGGCTGGGTATCGCGGTAGCCGCGCATGGGCAGTTCCTGCACCGGCTCAACCACGCCGCCCTCGAGTGTGAAGACCACCTTGGGACCGTGGCGGCGCAACTGGCGCAGCAGCCAGGTAAACGCTGCCTTGGATTCCGCTTCCAGGCCTGCGGCCAGGAAGGCCTGGATGGTGTAACCGGCGTCGCGCACCCACGCATACCGATAATCGAAGTTCTTGTCGCCACCGATCCTCTCGGGCAACGAAGTGGTGGCCGCAGCCGCGATGGCGCCCGAGGGTGAGTACAGCAACAGCTTCAACGCCAGTGTGCTGCGCACGAACGTGGCGCGATCCCAGCCGTCATAGGACACATTACGGGCCCACGCTTTCCATTCCCGGTCGGTCAGATCGATGCGGCCATCCACTTCCTCCACCGACGGTGCCACCAGCGGCTCGTCCTCGCCCACGACCAGCGCCACGGTAATGCGTTCCCCAGCACGGACAGCGCATTGCCCACCGGCGCCCTCGTCGGTCCACCTAAGCTGCAATGCCGGATGATGGACTACCACCCCCAGCAGTCGCTGCACGTGGAAGACGGTGTGCTCGCCAATGGAAGAACAGTAGGGGCTGGCATGCTGTGCACGGGTACCGGGGCGCATGCGCACGGCAAAGCTGACCTCGCCCTCCAGGCCCTCAATGCGGCGCGCCAGCTCGCACCACGGCAGCCGTCCAGCGTGGCCGCTGTTCAACGATTCTGTCAGCGAAGCGCGTCCAGACGCCGTCGTAAAGACGGTTTCGAGTACATTGCTCTCGCTCCGGTAGCGGCGTTCGACGGTGCAGGGCTCGTTAGGCGCGATACTGAAGTAGCCGCCATTGCTCCCGTCCAGCAGGCGATCAAACAGTGGGGGGCTGTCCATGTTGGGCGCGCACCACCAGTCGATGGCGCCATCGCAGCCGGTCAGGGCAACGGAGCGGCCTTCGCCCAGTGCGGAATACTGCTCGATGGGCAGCGCGCCTTGGCGCCTGCGCTCGATCGACAACGGCGTTATGTCGCCGATGGATCCATCGGGAGAGGTGGCCTGGGGCAACGTTGACATCAACGCACCCTCCGGCAGGCATGCAAGGCCGCCGGTGCAGTGGTAGGGGTGCACATGATGTGGATCCTGACGTGGGGTTCCTTGAACCTAGAGCGCTGCACGCGCAAACAAGGTGAGGCAGAGCTCAACAGCACGTGATCATTTGCGCTGCGTTGACACCGTCCTGCACGCCACGTGGACGGTCTGACGACCATGCTCGCGCCGCTACACGCCGAGGTCGCCATGCAACGTCCCGTCCTTTTCCTGCTGCACAGCCTGGGCGCCAGCCATCGGGAGTGGAGTGCCGTGCAACGCGCGCTCGGCGATGAGTTCGAATGTGTCGCGCTGGATATTCCAGGCTTTGGTGGCACCGCCGCCGGAGATGTCACCCACATTGCTGCCATGGTGGATTGGTTGCAGGGGGAAGTCGTCTCGCGCTCCCCCTCCTGCTGGTTCCTGGTGGGGCACAGCATGGGAGGCAAGATCGCCTCGCTGCTTGCCGCACGCAGCCGTGAGGGGGGGCAGGGCCTGGCGGGCCTGGTTGGCGTGGTGCTGGTGGCCGCATCGCCGCCGTGCCCCGAGCCCATGGACGAAGCACGTCGCCGAGAGATGCTTGGCTGGTTCGCCTCAGGGAGTCCCGCACGCGCCCATGCTGAAGAATTCATCGACGCCAACATCCGGCGGCCGCTACAGGGTGCCATACGGGAAGCGGCCATCCTCGATGTGCTGCGCACCGACCCCATTGCGTGGCGTGCATGGTTGGAGGAAGGAAGCTGCGAGCATCGACAGGAAGACGCCGCCCAGCTGCGGGTACCTGCCCTGATCCTGGCCGGTGCAGAGGATGGCGCCCTCGGTGAAGCGGCGCAACGTGCACTCAACGCGCCGCACTATCTACACGCGTCCGTCGACGTCGTTCCGGATGCCGCGCATCTGATACCCGTGGAGCAACCGGAGTGGCTTTCCCAGCGGGTTGCGGCGTGGGCACTGCCGTTGGCCGCCCGTGCACTGCCGCCGTCGTTCATCCGACTGCTGGACGCTGAGCGCGTCGCGCCGCGCATGCGGGCCCGGCTGCTGGCCCGGCATGCTACGCCGCTGCCGCTCGCGGAATCGTCGTTGCCGACGCGCCACCTGGCGCTGCTCTCTGCCTTGGCGGCACGTCTCGTACCCGGTGCAGATGCTGACGATCTGGCACTGCGCGTCGGCCACGCATTGGTGAATCAGGAGAGCGACGGATGGCGCTTTGCCGATCTGTCCGCGGATGCGGATGCGTGGGCACAGGCTCTGGATCAGCTGGATGCTGCCGCCAATGGGTTCACCACGCTTGAGCCGGCCGCACAGCAGGTGCTGCTGGAGCAGGTGCAACAGCACGCCGCCGTGGCGCCGCAGGACGGCATGCTGGGGCCGGCGCAGTGGGCGCACTGGTTTGAAGATGCCAGAGCGCTGTTTGCCAGAACCTGGATGAGCCTTCCTTCCACCTGGGCCGCCATTGGCTACGACGGGTTCGCTGTCGGCGGCAAAGGCGCGCAGAGCCCCGGCTACGAGCACACCGAAGCAGGCACGATCAATGCGTGGCAGCTTCCATGCTGAGTGGCACTCGACATGGCCCCGGGAAGGATGAGTCAGCTGATGCAGTCATCATTGGCAGTGGTGCCGGGGGGGCGCCATTGGCAGCCCGTCTGGCCGAAGCCGGCGTATCGGTGCTGGTGCTGGAGGCGGGTGGCACATTCGCGCCAGAGGATCATCTGGCCGATGAGCTCGCGAGCGGTATCTACTGGATGGAAGAGCGCCTCAGTGGCGGTGAGACCCCGACCGCGTTCGGCGCAAACAATTCCGGCCAAGGAGTAGGCGGGTCAACCCTCCACTGGGGCGCGTTCTGCCCCCGCCCCGACCCGCGCGACCTGCGCCTGCGTTCGCTGACAGGCCGGGGTGTTGATTGGCCCATCGCAGATGCAGAACTGCTGGCGTACGTACAGCGCGTGGAGGCCTTCATCGGCGTATCGGGGCCCTCGCACTATCCGTGGGACCCGGCCCGCCGGTATGGCTACCCCCCCGTACCACGCAATGCTTCCGCGCACGCCATGCAGCACGGCTGCAGCGCGCTGGGTGTTCGCGCAACCGATGCACCCGCCGCCGTGGTCAGCCAGGCGCGGCAGCAGCCGCAGTGGGGGTTGCGCCAGCCGTGCAACAACTGCGGCGCCTGCCATCAGGGCTGCAGCAACGGTGCCAAGGCGAGCATGGACATCTCCTGGCTGCCGTGGGCAACAGCGCATGGTGCGGCGATCAGTGACCGAAGCCGGGCAGTAGACCTGGAATGCGATGGCCTTGGCCGCGTCAGCGCGGTGGTCTATCAGCGCGACCATCGCCTGCACCGCGTGAAATGTTCGGCTGTCTTCCTGTGCGCGGGCGGCGTAGAGACGCCGCGACTGCTGCTCAACCTCGGGCTGGCCAACAGCAGTGACCAGGTCGGTCGCAACTTCATGGCCCACGTGGCCACCCAGGTATGGGGATTCTTCGACGCGGACATGTGCATGAACCGCGGCTACCCCTCCTCACTCATCACAGAGGATTTTGTCCGGCCGCATGGCGCGTCGTTTGCGGGCGGCTACCTGGTGCAGAGTCTCGGCGTGCAGCCGGTCACTCTGGCCACTACCTTTGCACGGGGCGCGGGTCTGTGGGGCCAGCGGCTGGTGGATGCTCTGACCTCCTATCGGCACCTGGCCGGCATTGGCATCAACGGCGAATGCCTGCCGCAGGATGGGAACCGGCTGACCCTCAGTGATGAGCGTGATGCATCCGGCATGCGCCGTGCGCGGGTTGATTTCAGCTATGGCCCGAACGAAAAGGCACTGGACGCGCACGCCCAGGAGCAGTTGACCCGTATCTGGCAAGCTGCGGGTGCCACCGGTACTTTCGCCGCCGCGCGTTCGGCGCACACCCTGGGGACCTGCCGCATGGGCGATTCTCCGGACAGCGCCGTAGTGGATGCTGACGGACGCAGTTTCGACATCTCCAATCTCTTCATCTGCGACAACTCCATTTTCCCCAGCGCTCTGTCCGCAAACCCGGCGCTGACCCAGATGGCGCTTGGCCTGCGCACCGCCGAACGATTCCTGCAGACGCGGGCGCCGCGCGGTACCACTTCCTCCCGCAAGAAGGACACCTCATGGATCTCGGAATAGAAGGGCGGATCGCGCTGATCAGCGGCGCCGATTCAGGCATGGGCAAACAGACCGCACGCGAACTGCTGCAGGCAGGCGTCCGCGTTGCCATTACCGACGTGCCCGATGGCACTCTCGATGCGGCCCTGCAGGAATTGACGCCACTGGGCAAGGTCATCGCTGTCGCCGGCGATGTCACCAAGGCGGCGGACGTCGCGCACATCTGGTCCACCGTGCGTACCGAGCTTGGTGATCCCGACATTTACGTCAACGCGGCCGGCGTCACCGGTGCCACCGGCGACTTCCTCGATGTAGACGACGAAGGTTGGTTGCGCACCCTGGACATCAACCTGATGGGCGCGGTGCGCATGTGCCGCCAGGCCATCCCCGCAATGCGCTCCAAGGGTTGGGGCCGCATCGTGCTGTTCGCCTCGGAAGATGCCGTGCAGCCATATACCGATGAACTGCCGTATTGCGCCTCCAAGGCGGGCGTGCTGAGCCTGGCCAAGGGGTTGTCCAAGCAGTACGGCAAGGACAACGTCATGATCAATACCGTCTCGCCGGCCTTCATCCATACGCCGATGACCGACGCGATGATGCACAAGCGCGCCAGGGAAAAGGGCATGTCCTTTGAGGAGGCCATCCGCACCTTCCTGGACGAAGAGCGACCCGGCATGGTGCTCAAGCGCCGTGGGCGGCCGGAAGAGGTTGCCGCTGCCGTCATGCTGCTCTGCTCGGAACGCGCCAGTTTCATCAACGGTGCCAACATCCGGGTCGACTCTGGATCGGTGTTCACGTTGGCCGGGTAGGATCAAACGGCAGCGGAACCGACGCTGCGGCGCGAAGCGCTTCCCGGTCCGGCCCGAAGGTCAGGGTGTCCCACGCGCGCGCCAGTGACCACTGTGCATGCCTGCGGGCTTCCTCGGCGATGGCCGGATCGGGCGCCAGCAGCAGCGCCGCGAAGCCTTTCTGCAGCCGGATGTTGACTTCCAGTGATCCCGCCGCATCGCGGGAAATGGGAGTAAAGACATCATCAAGAAGATCACTGGCCTGCAGTGGGGCCATGTGGACGTGCGGGTACCGAACCTCAGCAGGGCAGGCGTCCAGGCCGTACCCGGCCCAAGCGTGCAGCAGCCGCACGCAGGTACCGATCACATCGATGCAGGTGCCGGGGTCGTTGATGGAAGCGGACATCGCACGCTGGCCAATCTCGGACAGGATGACCAGACCGTAGCGCGGATCGTTGTCGATGGCGCGCGTGTCACTGCAGCTCAGCGCGGCCAGCAGTTGGCTGCGCGTTTCGTCACTGACCGTTCCTTCGACCTCCATCACCGGGCGGGCCGGCGTGGCGAAGGTACCGATCTGACAACGCAGATGGATACGCAGTGCGTGTTCGCTGGCCAATGTCTCCAGCCGTGCCATGTCGATGTGTTCCACGTAGGCGATCCGCTCGTCCACCAGCGGCACGGCGGGGGCGGCAACGGGCCGGGGTGGAGCACCGCCCAGCAGGGGATCGGCCGCGCGGCGCTTCATGGCGGCCTGCGTGGCACGTTCCACCAGATCAATCGTCTCACCCAGCCGGCCGAACCGCGAGAACTGTTCGATGGCACGCAGCAGCGTCACAGTGATGACCACGATCACGCCTACGGTCGCACCGAACAACACCAACCGGCCACTGTCCCCATAAAGCCCGGTGCTCAGCGCAATCAGCCCGACGATGGAGAACAGGAACGCACCGATGAACGTGGCCAATGCGCCCTGCGCGCGGCTGTCCTCGATCAACAGGCGCGCAGCGCGTGGAGTAGCGCTGGTAGAGGCCGACCCATAGGCGGACACCATGGTGGACAGCGAAAACGTGGTGACCGTCAGCATGGACGCAGCCAGAATGCCGAGGATGTTGCCAACCGAATCGGCACCAATTCGCGTGGCCAGCCCGGTCGGGATGAGGAACTTGAGGAAGGCCCCGGCAAGCGCGGTGACCACGCCCATTGCGCCATAGAGCGTTGACCGGAACCACATGCGCCGGGTTACATGGGAAAGCTTCAGTTTCCATCGGGTCAGCATCGGCATACTCCATTCAGCCCAGCCAGGGGATCTGCGCATCCTGCACGACCGCCTCAAACGCGGGGCGCCCAAACCAGTAGCCCTGCATCAGCCTGATACCCAGGTCCGCAAGGCATCGTGCTTCGTCAGCGGTCTCGATGCCTTCGGCTATGGCATCAATGCGCAGTGCCTCGCATATCGCCACGACCCCGGCCACGATCGCCTGGCGTGACGGGCTGCCGTCGATGCCTCGAACCAGTGCCATGTCCAGCTTGACGATGTCCGGCTGGAAGTCGGCCAGGAGATTCAATCCGGCAAATCCTGCACCAAAGTCATCGATGGCGGTCTTGAAGCCCATACGCTTGTACTCGCGCATGATCTCCGCCAGCCACGCGCCATCGCTGACCTTCTCGCCTTCCACTGTCTCGAAAATGATGCGTTCAATGGGAAAGCCGTGCCGCTGCGCTGCCTGCAGGGTGGAGCGTATGCAGACGTCGGGCCGGTAGATGGCATTGGGGTAGAAGTTGATGGACAGCTGGCTGGCGATGTGCAGTCCTGCTGCGGCCTGGATGGCCTTTTCCCGGCATGCCTGGTCAAAGCTGTAGCGATTCTCATCGGTGATGCGGGAGAGCACTGTGTGGGCACCTTCGCCCGCCACCCCCCGTACCAGCGCTTCGTGAGCGAATACGCGCCGTGCCTGCACATCCACAATGGGTTGGAAGGCATAGCTGAAATCAAAACCCAGCGGCCGTGCATCCCGGCACAGGGCACACCCGCCACGTCTGTCGGGGCTGGACATGGGCAACGCTCTCCGCAGGGCTGGGGCAACCAGCGTAACCGTCTCTGCGACAAGGCCGGGTGCAGAAGGCCGCTGCATGCTTCCGGCTCATCCACGGTGGATTGATCGTTGCGCGCCGGCCAACCATCCGGATCGTTCTTGTTGAACCAGCAGGCCGCGGGTCGGAGCGGATCACGCCGAGGTGGGACGGTCCGGCTGGGGGGGCTCTGGTAGACCATGACCATGTTCCTGCCGGCATTCTTGGCGCGGTACAGCGCCTTGTCCGCCTGCCTGATGGCGAGATCTGCATCGCCATTCGTTTCAGGAAAGTGGCTCACGCCCGCCGAGATTGTCACTTGTCCCACGCCTGGGAACGCGTGCGCCCCAATCGCCTCGCGAAGCCGTTCCGCTACCCTCACCGCACCCCGCACGTCCACGCCCGGCAGCAGCATCAGGAACTCCTCGCCGCCGAAGCGACAGAGCACGTCGTGTGGGCGTGCGTTGGCGCGCATGAATTGCGCCAGGCCCGCGATCACTTCGTCGCCTGCGGTGTGGCCGTATCGATCATTGACAGTCTTGAAATGATCTACATCAAACGCAATGACCCCGAAGCGGGTATCCGACTGGTTGAACTCGCTCAGCGCCCGCTCCAGGCCCCGCCGGTTATAGAGCTGCGTCAGCGGGTCGGTGAGCGCGGCGATATCCAGTTTCCCAATGCGTTCGCTGAGGCTCCTGAAACTTACCAGTACGGCTCGTTTCAGTTGCGCTGCCTCGAAATACCACGAATTCACCAGCCTGACCTTGGACATGGCCTCGCCGACATCTTTCGCCTGTACATTCCTGGCGAGCTGCCACAGCGGCGCGGCTATACGCCGTGAGAAGAACCAGATCAGCACCAGTGAAAGGATGCCCAACGGGGCGGCGTTGAGGAGCACCGTCGACATCAGGCCTCCGAGCGGCGCCAAGGTCGCGTCCAACGGCCGCTGGGCCACGACGCCCCATCCGACGGAGGGCACGGGTGCAAAACCAGCGAGCATGTGGATGCCATGGCTGTTGATCGTGTGCAGCGCTCCTGACCGGCCTTGACTTACCGCGCGCACTACGTCGTTGCGAATGGCTGATTCGCCAATGCGATCAGGCTCAGGATGATACAGAAGCTTGCCCTCGCGTCCGACCACATATAGATAGGAGCCATCCCGGTAGAAGTGCGTCCCCAGCAAGGAGTGCAGGATGTTCTTCTCTTTCAAGTGAATGGACGCCGTTACATAGCCGGCATAGGCACCCTTGGCATCGAAGATGGGGTGGGAGAGGGTAACCACCAGATTGCCCGTGGAGGCGATGAACGGGTTGCTCACCTGCGGCGAGCGGCTTTCCAGCGCCTGCCGGTTTGCCGCACTGGTCAGGGCTCTGCCGTTGAGCTCTGGCATCACAGGGGAAGCGGCTTGGACCATGCCGGCGGCGTCTACGACGGCCACTGAATTGAATGCGTCTGTCTGCTGCATGAGTCGCTCGGCTTCTTCGCCGGGCGCCGAAGCCTGGTCCAGGTGGCGACCTATATTCGCGGCGCTGGACGCCAGCTGCTGCTGCGCACTGAGCACAAAGTGCTGCGTGGTCTGCGCAAGCTTGTTGGCGTACACCCGGTTGGCTTCCAGCGTGCTGTCGACAAGCTGCCTGCGCTGGACCTGGTAGCTGGCCCAGACAGTATTGCCAAGCATCACCAGGGCAGAAAGTGTTGCCAGCGCCAGGATCAAGCGCTGCAGAGTGAGGCTCCGCGTGAAATGAATCATTGGGTGGGCCTCGCACTGGCACTTGGTTCACCGTTTATCATCGGCAGTATAGCCCCGAACTGGAGCCTGGCCGCGGTCACGCGACTGCCCGGATCGAAGCACTCGGCGCATTCGGGCATCCCTGCATCGGCGGATCATTGGCCAACGCCGAGCCTGATCCGAGCCTGGCCGGGATGGCTGCACGGGCAGTCCGCTTCGATGGCGGCCAGTGCCTCGGCAAGTGAAAGGGGGTAGCCATAGTGCCACCCTTGGCCAATGGCCTCGGGGGCGATTCGCGCAAGCAGCAGATCCTGCTCCTCGGTTTCCACCCCCTCTGCGATCACTTCCAGCCCAAGCTCCCTTGCGATGCGATACATGCCCGGCAGGACAGGGCACAGGGGCGATTCCTCGTTGATGGCCGCCACGAACATCCGATCAATCTTGATGCCTTGGAACGGGGACTGCGCCAGGCGGGAGAAGTTTGCACTGCCTGTCCCGAAATCGTCGATCAGGAACCGGTACCCAAGCACAGAGAGCGCTTCCATGTTGTTCCTGGCAATGGCAGAGACACGCTCCTCCCGCTCGGTGATCTCGATCCGCAGCTGCTCAGGAGCCACGCCAAATGAATCGGTGACGCTGCTGACGTAGCGGACAATGGATTCCTGCGCCATGTCCACCGGCTCCGCATTGATACTCACGTACAGATGCCGGTGCTGGCGCAGCGCCGCAGACAGATCATTCATTGCCCTCACCAGCACGTAGCGGAATAGTTCGGGGCTCAGTCCGAGACGGTGGGCAATCGGAACGAAAATGGTCGGCGGGATCTCATCATCGCCTGAGGGCCGCCAGCGGCTGAGGGCTTCAAACCCGAGCAACTGGTGGCTCCCGATCCGCCGTAGCGGTTGGTACGCCAGCTCGATCTCATCGCGTCTCAGGGCAACTGCCAACCGCTGCTGGATGGTCTGCCGGGCCATGGTCCGGTGCCTGATCATCAGAAATGCAAGCAGCGCTCCTACCGACGCACCGGCAGCAAGGATACCGGCGAGCAGCCCGGCAGGCAGCTCGGCGAGTAAATGTCGTGGGCTGACCACATGGACACAGACATTGGCCACGTCACTGCAACGCTTGGCATGCACCGCCGAGCGGTTCGCAGCTGTACCGACGGGGGACAGGCTGCGGAAGGCAAATGCGCTGTCCCTGGTCTGGATGCTGACGGCGCTGGTCCGGGCAGGGTCCAGGCGCTCGAAGGCCGAAGGCGAGGACACGGTGAACGAGTCGCCCTCGGCAATCAGATTGGACCCCGCGTAGGGCGAGCCCACCAGGTCAGACGCATGCCACAGCTGGATGGGGCCGGCGGAGAGGTGTGGGGCGGGCAGGTTGTAGGGTCGACTGCTGCCCCACAGGGCGCTGCAGACAAGCCGGCCATCGTGGATGCGCCCGATGTCGCTGATGTAGCTGGACCGGAATGCGATCTCCCTGAGTGCGTCGATGTCAGCGGCCGAGCAGGGCGGCTTTCCGATCCGGGCAGCCTGCTCCGCCGCCGCGCGCCGCGCCAGCGAAATGGCTTCGGAGCGTGCAACCGCAGCGTCCGCTATCGCTTCCGATGCTTCCTTGTCACGTACGTACAGAATGGCTTGAGCGACGGCGAGCATTGCCAGCAGACATACTGTCGTAGCGCCCAGTGCCGTCGCCATGTGGCCAACCCAATCCTTTCGAGCACTCAAAAACACCCCCGATCTGGAACGTGCCACCGCTTCGCTGGGCGTGCGGCCTTGCTCACCCATCACCCCACTTATCGGCCCGGTATCCAGGAACTTCAGCCGCGATGCGGAGGGCGAACCGCGCTGTTCTTTGCCGGTCCGCAATGTTGTCCAGGTGAGCGGTCATGAGCGTGCGTCTGTTCAGGAGGGGCTTCGGCAACCCGCGCCGCGGGGCCTGTGCCATCCCGTAGACTTTGCCCTCAATATGTCCAGCCACCCGCCGCCGACTTCGCAACGCCGATGACCCAACATGTCGCAACCGCCGCCGCCTGGAAGACCGAGCCGCTGCCGGACTGTCACGTTACCCTGGCGCTGGATTTCCACCTTGATGCCGCCGAAGCTGCGTGCGCGGGAAAGGGGTTGATCCCGTTGGACATGGAGGACAAATGGTTCCTCTACTACGCTGGCCAGACGCTTCATCTGCATCGCAGCTGGACCGGATTCTGCATTGCCCAAGTGCATTTCGTAACAGAAGGGGATGGGCTGCGCGCGACCTGCGCTTGGGTAAACCGGGATCCGGGGCAATACGCCAGCACGGACGATGCAGCTGACATCGCGCTCATCGAGCGGATGGTGCGCAGCATGGGCGCATCGCAGCGCTATCTGGCCGAACGCTTGGCATGGAGCGCCTCGTAGCGTCCAGCCTGCTGGACGGCTCTGCCCCCGCGCGCCAGCAACGCCGCCAGCCATGCCCGCACCACGCCGGCAGCAGACGCCCCATTCATCGCAATTGCGCCATGATAGCTCGCATTCTCCGCAGAACAGGGAGGCTGACGGCCGTCCGTGAGAGCTGTTTCCTTCGTCGCTGCCAGCGTGCTGGCGGGCATCACATTCCAGTCCATTGCATCAGAACGCGAGCGCGATGCGGCCCCCTATTTCGAGCCCGGCGGCGCCGTTCGATTCAACTATGGCTGGCTGGATTACGCGCCCACCAGTGGCCTGCAGGTGGAACTGCTGCGTGCAGATCTTGATGCGGGCGCCGGGCCATTCTCGTTTTCCGCCCAGTATCGATGGTACGACGGGTTCCACGCCGTGCATCACGCCTATGCAGGCTGGCAGTTTTCCGACCAGGCCCGGCTGAAGGCCGGGATCCAGCAGGTGCCCTTCGGGCTTCTGCCTACGGTCTCGCAGAGCTTCTGGTTCGGCTCCGGCTATTACCTGGGCATCGAAGATGACTATGACCCCGGGCTGGTGCTGTCCTACACCCGAGGCGACACCACCTGGCATGCAGGCTGGTTCTCCGGTGACGAATACGGATCAGGTGCCCGTCATGACCGCTATTCTTTCGACGTGGCGCAGACCGATGCGCTGCCGTACCGCGAGCAGCAGCGGCTGCATGCACGGGTAGAGCAGACGCGCACGTGGGCAGGGGGCCAGCTGCTGCTGGGCGCATCAGTCTTTGCAGGCAAGGTCCAGAACACGCAGACGCGCCGCCGCCATGGTCACCACGGCGGGGCCCTGCATGCGCAGTGGAAGCGCAACGGCTGGACGGCGCAGCTGCAATGGGCACGTTACCGGTACGACATTCCGGGCGATCGCATCGCACTTTCAGCCTTCCAGGCGCCATTTGAAACCGCAGCGCAGGCCGATGTCCCAAGTGCCAATGTCGCCTATTCGTTTGCAGCAAAGGGCCGATTGGATGATCTGACCTGCTACAACAACCTCAGCATGACCCGCCCGACGGGGCACCGCACCGGCGCACGCGATTCGTGGCAGAACGTCACCGGCTGCAGCCTGCAGAAGGGCATCATGACCACCTATGTGGACTGGATTGCCGGCCGCGACATGTGGTTTGCCGGCGGCGATGGCATCGGCATCAACGATGGCGGGCCGTCGCAGTGGCACTCCCGGTTCAACCTGAACATCGGGCTCTACTTCTGAAGCGAACGCCAGCCCGGGAGAGTCGAGCGCGCCCGACTTCGCGAGTCCCGCACCGCCAGCGGCCACCTTTCCACACGGAGGGCCCCCGCCATGGCCCAGCCGACGGGCGAACGACTGAATCGACCGCATGGGCCTGTTTTACGGTGGCGTAGAGCGGTTCGAGCGTGCGGGCCCGTCCCGGGCGATGCGTTTACCGCGACTACATGAAGCATGGCTTGTCGCCGTCACTTCCGGGCTTGTTCAACCCCAGGTTCGCACCGACGTAACGCGCCGGATCGACGATGATCCGACCAACAAGATCGCCCACGCTCTTTCGGGACACGACGGTGCCCTTGAATGGCTGGTCCTTTCCAGTGATCTCGTAGTCCACCTCATCTTCATCGGTCAACCACGCCGGGCGCAGAATCGTGTAGTCCAGACCAGATGCCTCGATCGCATCGGCCGCACGCCTGAAGGGCTTGAGATCTTCACCGATGTTCTCGTTGTTCCACTCACCGAAGGCGCCTGGAACCTCATCGTAGATCCCCAAAGAGAGAACGAAAATCAGGCGCTTCACGCCTGTACGCTTCATGGCTGCGATTATCGCGTGGGCTTGCTTGTCCAGGTCTTCGCCGGTCAGGTTGGCGTAGACAATGTCCTGGCCTGCGACCGCATCCTCGAGCAGACGCTTGTCCAGGACGTTGCCGATGACCATCGCTGCGTTGGCCGGCTCCTTTCCGGTCAGCTTCTTCGGATCACGCAGCAGCAGGGTCTGGTGGACACTTTCTGATGTGGCGAGCGATCTGATCACCCACTGGGCGATCTGGCCGCCAGCGCCAAGAACAAGAACGTTTTTCATGTCTACGATCCTTTACTGTCGGGCAACGACGCACCACTCATGGCGCGTCGGCGTTCCATCACAGGTTCGCCTTGAAGAAGGGAACCACCTGGGCCATCGCAATGGCCACCGGCTCAGGCTTGTCATACAAGTCGTAGTGCGACCAACCTTCAGCGACAACGATGTGCTTGTGCTCGGAGGCTGCTCGGCCATGAATCTCCCAGCCATCACGATAGGCGCCGAAGCCACCGGGCTTGTCACCAATCACCACCATCAACGGCTGGGTCAACAGCACCTCCGCATTGAGGAAGGCATCCCACCCCATCGCCGCGCCACTGAAGGACATGAGCTGGCAGGTGGCACCGTTGGGCTGTTGGCCGCGTGCGGTCTTGTAGTACTCGGTCGCTTCCAGTACGTCGATGTCCGTGATGCCTGCGGCCTTTCCTGCCTCCACGGAGTCCGGCAGCAGGTTGGCCACACGACGCTCGGCGCCCTGCGCCTGGGCCGTGCGCATACCTGCGATGTCGGCTGCCATCGTGCGCGGTCTGAACTGTGCGAAGCCTTCGCGGATAAGTCGGCCATAGTTCACGCCGGTAATGGACACCAGCGCCCGGAGACGGTGGTCGGTAATGCCGGCGTGAATGGTGTACGCACCGCCTCCGCAGACACCGATGGCACCGATGCGATCGGCATCGACGTATGGCAGCGACTGGAGGTAATCGACGGCAAAGCGGATATCCGAAACGCGTATCGATGGATCCTCGATGAAGCGAGGATCGCCGCCGCTTGCGCCTTGAAAGCTGGCATCGTGTACCAGTACCACGAAGCCCTGTTCGGCCAGGCCTCTGGCGTAGACGTTTCCGGCCGTCTGTTCCTTGCAGCTGCCAATGGGATGTGTGCTGACGATGGCAGGGTACTTCCTGCCCTCATCGAAGTGGGCGGGCAGATAGATGTCGGCAGCGGTCAGCCACCCAAGGTTCGGGTAGCTGACAGTCTTGATGGAAAAGGTGTCCATGGTGTTCTCCCGGTCAGTAGGCCAATTCAGTTCAGACGGGTCTGGAAGAACGGCGCCAGCACCGAAACCGCCTGGTCCACGTAGCTGGGCACGTCGTAGAGGGACATGTGATTTGCACCGTCAACCACGTGCAGCGATTTGTCCTTGCTTGCGGCACGCGCCAACAGGTCATCGCTCATCCACTTGCTGCCAGCAGCGCTGCCGGCCACCGCCAGAATCGGCTGGGTCAGGAATGCCTCAGCCTTGTTGTAGGCATCGTAGGTGATGATCTGGTTGAGGTTGCGGGTCAGCGCGAAGCCCGGCGCATTGGGGTGTTCGGCGCGCGGGGTGTGGTAGTACTCCCACGCTTCGCGCAGCTCGGCATTGGGCGCATCTGCTTCGCGCAGCGGTGCCAGCGGGATGGTGGCGAACTCGCCTGAAGCGATATCGGTTGTGCGCGCCCTGGAACCGGCGTCCAGGAAGCCCGTGGCATCGGCGTCCTTGACCGTGTTCTCCCAGCCGTTGCGGAACATCTGGCCGATGTTGACCGCACTGACCATGCCAAGCGCCTTGATGCGGTGGTCGTTGATGGCGGCGTTGGCGCTGTAACCCGCGCCGGCGCAGATACCCATCGCACCGATCTTGTCCTGGTCCACATAGGGCAGGGTGGTCAGGTAATCGATGACCGCACTCACATCCTCGGTGCTGACATAGGGGTTCTCCAGCTGCCGCGGTTCGCCTGTGCTCGCGCCCTGGTACGAGCGGTCGAAGGCAATCGTGACGAGGCCGGCTTCGGCAAGCTTCCTGGCGTACAGTCCGGCGGTCTGCTCCTTCACGCCACCACCGGGATGGGACACGACCACTGCTGCGTATTTCCTGGATTCGTCAAAGCCTGCCGGGAAGTACAGGGTGGCCGCCGTGGTGACGCCCTGGCCGTTGAGATTCTTGAACGTGACGTTGCGCATGTGCGTGCTCCGGTGTGGGTGTACGGTGGCCGACTCTGGTACCGACAGTGGGCATGCTATTGACCGGATTGGATCCAATAAATAGCCTTCCAGATACATGACTGGTAAGCAGAGCTGAACAATGGCGCTCGATCCCTCCCTCCTGGCATCCCTGGCCTGGTTCGCACACATCGCCCGGCACCGCAGCTTCACCAAGGCGGCCACCGAGATGGAGATAACCCGTGCAGCGCTCTCCCAGAACCTCAAGGCGCTGGAGGAACGGCTTGATGTGCGGTTGTTGCATCGGACGACCCGGAACATGTCGCTGACCGAGGAAGGGCAGCAGTTGCTGGACGTGCTGCAGCCGGCATTGACCGCCATCGAACGCGCGGTCGAAGGGCTGGGCGAGGTGCATGCGGAACCTACCGGCATGATCCGGATGAACGCTTCGCGGATCGCTTCACGCCTGCTGCTGGAACCGTACATGGGCGAGTTTCTGGCGCGCCATCCCAAGCTCCGGCTGGACTTGATCATGGACGACGGCTTCTCGAACCTGGTGGCCAACGGTATGGACGCGGGCATCCGCCTGGGTGAGAGCCTCGACGAGCACATGGTGGCCGTGCCCATCACGCCCCCGCTGGAAATGGCCATCGTCGGGTCACCGGACTACTTCAGGCGCCATGGGGTGCCAGACAGCCCCGCCGACCTGATGGGCCACAACTGCCTGGCGTACCGGTTCACGTCCAGCGGCACCATCGACCACTGGACGTTCACCGCACCGGGGAGCGAGGGGCGAAAACTGGTCTTCGAACCCCAAGGCAACGCGGTGTTCAACGACGACGACAGCATGCTGCGCGCCGCGCTGCAGGGCGTCGGCCTGGTCCGCCACATCGATCTATGTGTGCGCGAGCACCTGGCCAGCGGCGCACTGGTGCGCGTGCTGGCGCCCTGGTGCCGGCCCTTTCCTGGCTTTTTCCTGTACGTTCCATCGCGCGCCCAGATGCCGGCGAAGGTGCGGGCGCTGATGGATTTCCTGGTCGAGCGACGGGAGGAGCTGGCGTTGCCCCAGCGCAAGCGTGTGGCGACCGAAGATCGCCGCGTGAAGCGAAGGCATGGCAGCCGCGCCCGGCTCTTGTAGCGGCGAGCTTGCTCGACGATTTCCGTCCACGGCCACCGATACCAGAACCCCGCTTACACTCCCGCCATACCCGCGCACGGTCGCCAACCAGGTGAAAGCAATGCGTCAGATCAGTCTGGCGTTTGACAGCAGTGTTTCCAGATACGTGCCCTTGATCTTTTCCATCCCGATCCTGCCGAAAGCCCGTGCAATCCAGGGCAGGTCCAGCTCATGAAGGCGCTTCCGATCTCCGAGGTAGTAGAGCGAGCTGAGCAGAACTCTTACATCGAAGATGGAGGCGTAGACCTCCGGCACGCCTCGGTCGACATCAAGAAGCGTGTAGACCGCCTCCATGGCTGTCCGTACGGAATACTCCGTCGTGAAGACCGTATCCCGTTCTGTCTCGGCAAAATTACCGATGAACGCAAGGTTCCGAGAGCCGACGGGCACCACAAGCGGGCGATCACCCATGGCCCGTGGCATGAAGTAGGAGGTGATGTAGGGCATGTTGCAGGGAACGGTGCTGGCTGCCTCGCGCGCCAGCAGATCGATATCATCCAGTGGCACGCCAATGTGGTAAAGCCATTCCGCGCACAGTTCTGCACCGGAGCACTCGCGGATGGTCTTGGGAACATAGTTGCCGGGTCGGTCCGAGTAGAGTCCGTAAAGCCACACCACCAACTGCCTGCTTGAATCCTGGCTGGCAAAGTGTGGCTGTCGACTCATCGTGAAGCCGTAGAGCCAGTTCGAATCTTCGATGCTGCATGGCCCACCGGTGATGATTACCCCCGAGTGCGGATCGCGCCCGGTCAAGCGTTCGATATAGGGAGTGATGCGGTCATCCAGCAATGTGACCGTGGCAGAGATGGTCCAGTTGGCCTCGGGAATACGTTCGCAGAACACCTCAGGTCGGCCGAAGGCGGTGTCTCTGGCGGCCATGCGCTTCCAAAGCGACCACGCTCCGCCGTCGTCTGCAACAACGGGAGCTGGCGTGTCGTTGTCACCGTACGTGGAGCTTTCGGTGATGGACCCGTTGGTGATGAATACCAGGTCATCCGCATCGACATCAATCCGCTCGGTCTTCCCTTGCGCGCTCAGATGGATCTGGGTGGCGCGCTTCTCTCCAACATTTGCCGAAACGAGCACATCCTCCACCTGGATGCCATAGCGGAACGTCACACCCTGGGATTGGAGATGCTTTACCAACGGCAGGATAAGGGATTCGTACTGGTTGTATTGCGTAAATCGCAGTGATGTGAGATCAGACAGTGTCGAGATATGGTGGACGAAACGCATGATGTAGCGTCGCATCTCTGTAGCGCTGGCCCACGGTTCGAAGGCGAACATCGTCGCCCAGTAGAGCCAGAAGTGAGAAGAGAAAAACTCCTCGCTGAAAACCTCGTCGATGCGCTTGTTGTCAAGATCTTCTTCGCGGGTGAGGGCAAGCGAGATCAACTCTTCAATGGCCTTGGGGGTCAGGGTAAGGTCAGCCACCTGCGGTACGATCTGTCCCCGGCCATGAATTGCCCGGGCAGGGTTGCTTGAAGGATCTTTCTTGTGCAGCCAGTACATTTCGTCCAGAACCGATGCGCCGGGTGTTTCCAGCGAAGGCACTGAGCGAAACAGGTCCCATAGCGTCTCGAAGTGCGCTTCCATCTCACGTCCGCCGCGGATGATGAATCCCTTGTCCCGATCAAGGATGCCATCCATGCTTCCACCGGGGAGATCCAGCTCTTCAAAGACAGTAATTGCAGTGCCAGGCATCTGCGCATCACGGATCAGGAACAACGCGCCAGCAAGAGATGCCAGGCCCGCCCCTACGAAGTAAGCGCGCCTGCCATCGACCCCCTGAGGTTTGGGTGGACGCGCGAATGCCTCGAAGTTTCCATTTGAACGATACACGGCAGTGCTCCTGAGCTGGGTGGCGGTCCGCACGTCTGTGCGATGACATGTTGCCTGCTACTGAGGTGGATGGGAGTAGGTGCTGTGATGCGACAGCATGAGGGGAGGGCAGCGTCGCATCATGGATGATCGCTGCCCGAAGAAGGAGCTGAATCACTGCCTGGTCTTCTCCCGCTGCGCCTCGCGCTCCTGCTTCTTGTCAGCGCGTCTGGTTTTTTCAGGATTCGACGAGCCTCGTCATAGCCGCCAGGTGTTGCGCCCCCAATGGCTGCCCGGACACCAACCGGCCATCCAGCTCACGCTTGAATACCCCGGCTTGATACAGCCGGATGTCGGTTGACTTCCTCAGCTCAGCCAATGCCTGGTAGTCAAGGCCGGCATCGCTCCACGAAACCACGACGACGTTGCGACTCATGCCGAACTCCCTGTTTAGGTAGCCCTCAAATGTGATGAGCGAATGAAATCCAAAGTCAGCGTTGAAATCTCCGCGAGTAGTCTAAAGTGTTGATCTGTTAATGAAATGTGTGTCATGCACGATAACGTGGAGCCCTGGGACGCCGGCGGCCATGCTCATGACATCTTGACGGTTAACTGTGTATTAAGGGTTGCATCTCCGGTCAGGGGCTTTCCATGTCGCGCACCAGTGAGTCCGCTATTGAAGCCACGCCGGATGCTCTCTTCTGGCTTCGCCCACACTTGGAACTGGATCCCGCGGGTTTCGAGTGTGGAGCCAACGAGGCAACATCGCATGAAGCAGGCCGATCTTCGGGTCTGCGCCGAATTCCACATGCAGCGGGTTCTGGCTTCAATGCGCCTCGCCTGACGAGGATGAATCCGGGCAGGGGAACTTGACTGTGTGCGGCCGCTATGGATTGCCGTATCTGGCAACCGGACTGCTCTTCGTTGCCGGAGCAGCTTCGGCTGCCCATCAGGCAGACTCTGCACTGGTCGAGGAGGTGAAGGCCCTTCGTCGTGAAGTGGCCGAGCTTCGAGCTCGATTGGACGCAACACAACCCATGGATATCAGAACTCCGGCCACGCCAGAAGTCGCCAAGCACGCTGAACCTGTTTCCATCACGCCCGGCGAAGCGCCATCGCGCGAATCCTCGCCCCTGCCGCCCAGGCAGACCTTCGGCGACGAACTCACCGGGGTGGCTCGGCCCAACAATGCTCCTCCGCCCAACGATCCCCGACTTCAAGGCTTCATCCCCATCCCCGGTACTGAAACGGCCATCAAACTGGGTGGCTTTGCCAAGCTGAACTTCATCCACGATCAAGATCCTGCGGGAAACCCGGACAAGCTGGTTACCTCCAGTATCCCGGTGGCAGGCGACCGTGGCTCGAACACCAATCTGGACGCCAACGCCACGCGTTTCAGCTTCGAGGTCCGTCGCCCTTCAAGCCTGGGCCCGCTTCGGTTCTACCTGGAGAACGACTTCTATGGTGGCCCCGGGACCACAGGCTTCCGGTTGCGGCAGGCCCACGCACAGGTCGGCAACACGTACGCGGGATACGGCTATAGCGCTTTCGCGGATCCGGACAGTTATCCAGAAACTCTGGACGATGAAGGGCCCGGCAGCGAGTCCTTGCGCCGGGTCGCATCGGTGCGGCAATTGTGGAGTCTCGGCAACGGCGTAACGACTTCGTTATCAATCGAGGACCCTGAAACAGACATTGGCATATCTGCGCCAGGAAGCGCGGAGCAGCCGCTGCCGGACGTCGTGGGCACCTTGCGCATGGAGCGCTCCTGGGGGCATGTCCAGAGCGCGCTGTTGCTGAGGCGGCTGGCGTACCGTGGCGGGGGCGGTGAACAAGGTGCCACCGGCTATGGGCTGAATATATCCGGCCAGCATCACTTTGGCAGCGGCGTGCTGTCGGCCAGCATCATTCACGGTCGAGGAGTGTCACGGTATCTCAATGATCTGGGCGGCAAGCAGCTGGATGCCGTGGTGGCCCCCGATGGACTGGATCCGCTTCAGGTTTCAGCAGCGCATATCGGCTATACCCACCACTGGGCCGGGGGCTGGCGCTCGAATCTGGTGTTTGGTCGCCTGCAGCTGGAGGCGAATCCGTTGCTCGCTCCGGATGCCTTCCGAGCCAGTACCTATGCCGCAACCAACCTTATCCTTCAGGCCAGTCCGACCTTTTCCTGGGGTGTCGAGATCCTGTACGGCGATCTGAAGGTGCAGGACGGCCGCCGTGCGGACGTGCTGCGTGTCCAAGGCAGCATCAAGTATGACTTCGTGCGATGAGCGGGCTTCTCGTCCAACACCCGGAAATTGCGCTGTTCATAGCGCTGGCCGTGGGCCATATGATCGGAGCGGTGCGCGTTGGCCCAGTGCAGTTGGGCGGGGTATGCGGCACGCTCATCGTGGCGCTCCTGCTGGGCCAGACGGGGGTGACGCTGGCCGCAGATGTGAAATCCGTGTTTTTCGCGCTCTTCATCTTCGCATTGGGATTCACCGGGGGGCCTCAGTTCTTCGCGCACCTTGCCACTGGCTGGCGCTTCGGGATGCTGTCGCTGGTTGAGCTCATCGTAGTGACGGTCGTCGTGCTGGTGGCCACACTCGCGCTTTCCTTGAATGCGGGATCGGCGGCGGGGCTCCTTGCTGGCGCGGCCACCGAATCGGCGGTCATTGGCACAGCGTCCGAAGCGATCTCCCGTTTGCCGCTCACTGCGTCGGAGGTTGCGGCGCTGCAGGGGCAGATTGCCACCGCTTACAGCATCACCTACTTGTTCGGCCTGATCACGATTGTGCTGTTTACAAGCCAGCTGGCGCCCTTGATGTTGCGCATCAACCTCAGGCAGTCAGCGGCCGATCTGGCCGAGCGTATGGGGCAGACTGAAGCGAAGGGCGCCTCCGCATTGCCATCCCTGATCGGTCGCGTACATCGCGTCGGAAGCGCCGCAGGCTGCACGGTCGGAGCGCTGGAGGCAGAGTGGCGGCACGACGCCACGATAGTACGTATCCGTCGCGCGGGCCACGACCTGGAGCCCGAGCCGGAGCTGGTCCTGAAGGCCGATGACGAAATGTTGCTGGTGGGCCATCGGGAGGCGATTGTCGCGCTCGGCAGTGCCCTGGGCCCGGACGTGCACCGTGCCGATTTCGATCTCCCGTTGATATCGCGGAGTTACATCCTGGGCCGGCATGGCGCGGTGGGAGCTACATTGCAACAGGTGCGGGCGCTGGCGCCGTTGGCGCTTCGCCGTGGGGTCTACATCCGCTCAGTCAGGCGCTTGGGGCTCGACGTGCCGTTGTTGCCCGCGCTGGTCTTCCAGGCAGGGGATATCGTCGAACTGTTCGGCCCTGGCGCAGCTGTCAATCGAGCCGGCAAGGCGCTGGGACGCCCGCTGGAGAGCAGTGACAAGACCGACTTCGTCATGCTTGGAGCAGGGATTTTCGTTGGTTTGCTGCTGGGCATCGGCGGCGTCACTCTGGGCGGAATCCATCTGACTCTGGGGCTGGGCGGTGGTTGCCTTGTGTCAGGCCTGGTAAGCGGCTGGTTCTCCAGCCGCCACCCTCAGTACGGAACCTTTCCCGCGCCTGCTGCGCAGATCCTCAAGGATTTCGGTCTGGCTGCATTCATCGCGGCAGTTGGTTTTTCCGCAGGGCCAGAGGCATGGACGCTGATGAAGGAGTACGGCCTTTGGCTGCCTTTCGCAGGCGTGCTTGCGGCGCTGCTGCCTGCGACGGCTTCGCTTCTGATTGGACACTTCCTTCTGAAGATCGAGGCCCCCCTGCTGCTGGGAGCAATCGCGGGCCAGCAGTGCAGTACCCCGGCAATCAGCGCCCTGACCAGCGCGGCCGGCAACGCGACTCCGGTTGTTGGTTACACCGTGACCTACGCAATCTCCAACGTGCTGCTACCGCTGCTTGGCCCGTTGGTGGTGAGTGTTGTCTACCGCATGACTTGACCAGGAGAGGCCCGATGATGTGGTTGCATTCTGTATTTAGCCGGTCCCCCGAAGCTGCGATCTTTCTGACGCTTGCGCTGGGGTATGCAATCGGAAAAATCAACTTCGGTCGGTTCCAGTTGGGGGGCGTGGCGGGTTCGCTGCTCGTAGCGGTGTGCGTCAGCCAGATCGGCGTGTCCATCGACAATGGCGTCAAGGCCATCATGTTTGCCTTGTTCATCTACGCGGTTGGCTACAACAGTGGTCCGCAGTTCTTCAGCTCGCTCAACCGTTCCAGCATCAAGGAAATCATCCTCGCCGCCTTTGTTGCTGTAGTGTCGCTGGTGACGGTGGTAACCCTGGCCAAGCTCTTCGACCTGGACAAAGGATTGGCCGCAGGCCTGGCCGGCGGCGCCCTGACCCAATCGGCCATCATCGGCACGGCGGGGGATGCCATTGCCAGATTGCCGCTGCCGGCGGATCAGATCGCGACCTTGCAGGCCAATGTGGCAATCGCCTACGCGGTGACCTACGTATTTGGCTCGCTGGGCGCCATCATCGTCTGCGCCAACATCCTGCCGCGCTTCATGAAGCAGGATCTACGCGAGGGCGCGCTGCAGGAAGAGCAGCGACTGAGTGGCGGCGCCATGCCCGCGGTGGCCGGCATGTCCAGCGCAATGCCGGCACTGGTCGGTCGGGCCTATCAGGTCACGCACGCGGCGGGCAGGTCGGTCGCGGATATCGAGAGCGAGGCCGATGGTGCATTGACGATCGAGCGGGTGCTGCGCGGCGGAACTGCACTGGATCTGGCCGAAGGGCCGCGCCTTCAGAATGGTGATGTCGTGGTGGCGATCGGTCGCCGCGAACACGTCGTCGAGGGTTCCGCGCGCATCGGCCCGGAGTTGCCGGCGTACGATGGACCGCAATTGGTGATGCAGTCGCGCCAAGCCGTGTTTACCCGCAAGGGAATGAACCGGATGACCATTGCGCAGATCAAAGCCGCCATTGATCTGAAGATGCGGCATGGCGTCTACATAGAATCCGTCACCCGCATGGGCCGTCCCGTACCAGTACTGCCGCAGACGGTAATGATGCACGGCGATGTAGTGACCTTCTACGGTGCCGACTCGGACACGGCCCGGGCCGCCAAGGAGGCCGGCTACCCGCTGGTGGCCGATAACAAGACAGACTTCGTTTACATGGGGCTGGGCATCGTCGTTGGCTTGCTGGTTGGTCTTCTGGTGGCCAACATCGGCGGCATTTCGCTGACGCTGGGCGCGGGTGGCGGCGTTCTGCTGTCCGGCCTGCTGTTTGGTTGGCTGCGCAGCAAGCGACCTGTGATCGGCGCTCTACCTTCGGCAGCGGGGCAGCTGCTTCAGGACTTTGGCCTGGCCGCCTTCGTCATCGTCATCGGCCTCAATTCGGGCAAACAGGCACTGGGCGCCATCCAGGAACACGGCATCACCCTTTTTGCGTTGGGGGTGGCGGTCACGATGGTTCCTCTGCTGTTGGCCATGCTGTTCGGTCGCTACGTACTGGGCTACCGCAACGTCGCCGTCTTTGCTGGCGCCTTGAGTGGTTCGCGTAGCGCGAACCCGGCCATTGGTGCGGTCCTGGACAAGTGCGGCAGTTCCGTCCCCGCAGTTCCGTTTGCCATCACCTATGCCTTGGCTAATGTTTTCCTGACTCTGCTGGGACCGCTTGTCGTGGGCCTGGTCTAATCGCGGCTGATAGAGGAGTGAAATCGATGGATCCGCATATCGAGAAGCTTGCCCAACTGAGCCCCTTCGAGCTGAAGGACGAACTGATCACCTTGGCAGGGAGCGTCGAGAACCGGTTGATGCTCAATGCCGGGCGCGGCAATCCCAATTTTCTGGCGACCGTTCCCCGGCATGCATTCTGGCAACTGGGCCTGTTCGCAATGCGCGAGTCACAGCGCTCCTTTGCCTACATGCCTGAAGGCGTGGGTGGCATGCCACGGTTGGCAGGAATCGAAGATCGCTTTGAGATTTTTGCAAGAGAGAATTCAGGTGTCGCCGGCATCGAGTTCCTGGTAGGAGCGGTGTCCTACGTGCGCGATCAACTGGGGCATGATGCCTCAAGGTTCCTGTATGAGATGTGCGACGCGATCCTTGGCTGCAACTACCCTGTACCGGATCGCATGCTGAAGTGTGCCGAGCCCATCGTGGCCCAGTACCTTCGCCAGGAGATGGTTGGGACCTATCCTTTCGTTGGCGACGTCGATGTTTTTGCCACTGAGGGCGGCACGGCCGCCATGACCTATATCTTCAACACGCTTCGCGAAAACCGGTTGCTCGCACCAGGAGATAGCATTGCCATTGGCATGCCCATCTTCACCCCTTATATCGAGATTCCGGATCTGAATGATTACCGGTTGAAGAAAGTGCTGATTGAAGCCGACCCGGCGCTAGGCTGGCAGTACCCGGAATCTGAAATAGAAAAATTGCGCGATCCGAAGGTGAAGGCATTTTTCCTTGTCAACCCGAGCAATCCCCCGTCGGTACGAATCGATGAAGAGACGCTGCAGTTGATTGCTGCTATTGTCGCCGAACGTCCGGACCTGATTCTACTGACCGATGATGTCTACGGCACATTTGCCGATGATTTCACCTCGCTGTTCGCTGTTGCGCCCCACAACACCATCCTTGTCTACTCCTACTCGAAGTACTTCGGAGCAACCGGCTGGCGATTGGGTGCCATTGCAACCCATCGCGACAATGTCCTGGACCGGAGCATCGCCAGTCTATCCGAGAGCGTAAAGGTGGAACTGGATGCACGATATTCAACGATCACGACAGCCCCGCGCGAATTGAAGTTCATCGATCGCCTTGTGGCTGACAGTCGCACCGTGGCGCTGAACCACACCGCCGGTTTATCCACCCCGCAGCAGGCACAGATGGTGCTTTTTTCGCTGTTTGCGCTGATGGACACACCGAATGCTTACAAGATGGCAATGAAGAGGCTGATCCGGGCTCGCGAGCATGCGCTTTACCGCGAAATTGGTGCATCGCCTGACCCGAATCCCAATGACGTGGGCTACTACACCTTGCTGGATCTGGCCGATCTGAGTGAAAAGGTCTATGGGAAGCCGTTCGTCGATTGGTTGCTCAAGGCGGTCGAGCCACGCGAACTGCTGTTCGAGCTCGCCAAGGACTCAGGCATCGTGCTGCTGCCAGGCGGGGGGTTCGGCACCACAAGGCCGGCCGGGCGCGTGTCACTGGCCAACCTCAACGAAGCCGACTACGCCAATATCGGGAAGGCAGCCAGGGGTCTGATCGAGAAGTACTTCGAGAAATTTGAAGCAGTGAAATAGTCGCACCAAGAGCTGCTCCGGCGGAACGGCAAAAGTTCCCGTTGAAGCATATGGCCGGCGGAGAGTCCTGAAGTTCGAAAGCGCTGCCCACTTCTGTGCTCAGGATGGACGTTGAGCGCAGAGGAGGGCGACAGCTTAGACTCAACTTCCAAGTGCAACACCCGACAATCACGTAGGGTGCAGGCATGGGAAAGCATTACAGTCATCTGAGCTCGGAAGAGCGAGGCGTGTTTCAGCTTGAAATCGCCAACGGCACAAGTATTCGTTCCATAGCCCGGCGGCTTGGCCGTAGCGCGTCGACCCTGTCGCGC